>NZ_CP017080.1:0-77500 GCF_001645685.2 Peribacillus muralis
ATGCCTTGGCACTAGGAGCCGATGAAGGACGGGACTAACACCGATATGCTTCGGGGAGCTGTAAGTAAGCTTTGATCCGGAGATTTCCGAATGGGGAAACCCACTGTTCGTAATGGAACAGTATCTTTACCTGAATACATAGGGTACTGAAGGCAGACCCGGGGAACTGAAACATCTAAGTACCCGGAGGAAGAGAAAGCAAATGCGATTTCCTGAGTAGCGGCGAGCGAAACGGAATTAGCCCAAACCAAGAGGCTTGCCTCTTGGGGTTGTAGGACACTCAACATGGAGTTACAAAGGAACGGGGTAAATGAAGCGATCTGGAAAGGTCCGTCAAAGAAGGTAAAAACCCTGTAGTTGAAACTTCGTTCCCTCCTGAGTGGATCCTGAGTACGGCGGGACACGAGAAATCCCGTCGGAAGCAGGGAGGACCATCTCCCAAGGCTAAATACTCCCTAGTGACCGATAGTGAACCAGTACCGTGAGGGAAAGGTGAAAAGCACCCCGGAAGGGGAGTGAAATAGATCCTGAAACCGTGTGCCTACAAGTAGTCAGAGCCCGTTAATGGGTAATGGCGTGCCTTTTGTAGAATGAACCGGCGAGTTACGATTTCATGCGAGGTTAAGTTGATGAGACGGAGCCGCAGCGAAAGCGAGTCTGAATAGGGCGAATGAGTATGAGGTCGTAGACCCGAAACCAGGTGATCTACCCATGTCCAGGGTGAAGTTCAGGTAACACTGAATGGAGGCCCGAACCCACGCACGTTGAAAAGTGCGGGGATGAGGTGTGGGTAGCGGAGAAATTCCAATCGAACCTGGAGATAGCTGGTTCTCTCCGAAATAGCTTTAGGGCTAGCCTCAAGATGAGAGTATTGGAGGTAGAGCACTGATTGGACTAGGGGCCCCCAACGGGTTACCGAATTCAGTCAAACTCCGAATGCCAAATACTTATTCTTGGGAGTCAGACTGCGAGTGATAAGATCCGTAGTCGAAAGGGAAACAGCCCAGACCACCAGCTAAGGTCCCAAAGTATACGTTAAGTGGAAAAGGATGTGGAGTTGCTTAGACAACCAGGATGTTGGCTTAGAAGCAGCCACCATTTAAAGAGTGCGTAATAGCTCACTGGTCGAGTGACTCCGCGCCGAAAATGTACCGGGGCTAAACGTATCACCGAAGCTGTGGATTGACACCATTAGGTGTCGATGGTAGGAGAGCGTTCTAAGGGCGTTGAAGTCAGACCGGAAGGACTGGTGGAGCGCTTAGAAGTGAGAATGCCGGTATGAGTAGCGAAAGAAGGGTGAGAATCCCTTCCACCGAATGCCTAAGGTTTCCTGAGGAAGGCTCGTCCGCTCAGGGTTAGTCGGGACCTAAGCCGAGGCCGAAAGGCGTAGGCGATGGACAACAGGTTGATATTCCTGTACCACCTATACATCGTTTGAACGATGGGGGGACGCAGAAGGATAGGGTAAGCGCGCTGTTGGATATGCGCGTCCAAGCAGTTAGGCCGGAAACGAGGCAAATCCCGTTTCCATCAAGGCGGAGCTGTGATGGCGAGGGAAATATAGTACCGAAGTTCCTGATTCCACGCTGCCAAGAAAAGCCTCTAGTGAGATGTAAGGTGCCCGTACCGCAAACCGACACAGGTAGGCGAGGAGAGAATCCTAAGGTGTGCGAGAGAACTCTCGTTAAGGAACTCGGCAAAATGACCCCGTAACTTCGGGAGAAGGGGTGCTTTTTAGGGTGAATAGCCCAGAAAAGCCGCAGTGAATAGGCCCAGGCGACTGTTTAGCAAAAACACAGGTCTCTGCGAAGCCGCAAGGCGAAGTATAGGGGCTGACACCTGCCCGGTGCTGGAAGGTTAAGGGGAGAGGTTAGCGCAAGCGAAGCTTTGAACCGAAGCCCCAGTAAACGGCGGCCGTAACTATAACGGTCCTAAGGTAGCGAAATTCCTTGTCGGGTAAGTTCCGACCCGCACGAAAGGTGTAACGATCTGGGCACTGTCTCAACGAGAGACTCGGTGAAATTATAGTACCTGTGAAGATGCAGGTTACCCGCGACAGGACGGAAAGACCCCGTGGAGCTTTACTGCAGCCTGATATTGAATTTTGGTACAGCTTGTACAGGATAGGTAGGAGCCTGAGAAGCCGGAGCGCTAGCTTCGGTGGAGGCGTTGGTGGGATACTACCCTGGCTGTATTGAAATTCTAACCCGCGCCCCTTATCGGGGTGGGAGACAGTGTCAGGTGGGCAGTTTGACTGGGGCGGTCGCCTCCTAAAGAGTAACGGAGGCGCCCAAAGGTTCCCTCAGAATGGTTGGAAATCATTCGTAGAGTGTAAAGGCACAAGGGAGCTTGACTGCGAGACCTACAAGTCGAGCAGGGACGAAAGTCGGGCTTAGTGATCCGGTGGTTCCGCATGGAAGGGCCATCGCTCAACGGATAAAAGCTACCCCGGGGATAACAGGCTTATCTCCCCCAAGAGTCCACATCGACGGGGAGGTTTGGCACCTCGATGTCGGCTCATCGCATCCTGGGGCTGTAGTCGGTCCCAAGGGTTGGGCTGTTCGCCCATTAAAGCGGTACGCGAGCTGGGTTCAGAACGTCGTGAGACAGTTCGGTCCCTATCCGTCGCGGGCGCAGGAAATTTGAGAGGAGCTGTCCTTAGTACGAGAGGACCGGGATGGACGCACCGCTGGTGTACCAGTTGTCTTGCCAAAGGCATAGCTGGGTAGCTACGTGCGGACGGGATAAGTGCTGAAAGCATCTAAGCATGAAGCCCCCCTCAAGATGAGATTTCCCATGGCGCAAGCTAGTAAGATCCCTGAAAGATGATCAGGTTGATAGGTCAGAGGTGGAAGCGTGGCGACATGTGGAGCTGACTGATACTAATAGATCGAGGACTTAACCAACGCTTTTCAAAAAATGAAATACCTTCTCATTATCTAGTTTTGAAGGAACAACGTTCCTCATATGTTTGGTGGCGATAGCGAAGAGGTCACACCCGTTCCCATTCCGAACACGGCAGTTAAGCTCTTCAGCGCCGATGGTAGTTGGGGGTCTCCCCCTGTGAGAGTAGGACGCCGCCAAGCACAATAAAAAGATCAGCCATCCGGCTGGTCTTTTTCGCATTTTGGGGGCGTTTCCAAAATAGATGGAAGAATCAAAAGCCGAACCTTTCGGACTTCAGCCATTCAAATATTAGTAATGGCACCTTAGCTTGGCTTATTTTGAGGAATTGCACAATGCAAGGGTAATCATCGTTTGGCATTGTTTTCAGCAGTTCTGCCCACCATTCTGTTTCATAACGGGCTATAATACTTAGATTATAAGAAATCAAATAATGCAGCAAAAGTTCAGGTAATGAAAAAGCCGTGGACTCTTTATTTATAGAGAGCATGAATCGTCCTTCTGCCCAATTATAACGAATGGGAGAAGAGGCATTATGCAGTAGGCCATGATCAGTTTTTAGCAGGACGACCCCGGGACCTTCCGTAATATGGTAGCCTTGATTCGTTTTGGAATTTAAAAATTCCTCCAAACGGCTGCTGGACATCCGGTAGTTATCCAGTACGACAGGTGATAATTGAAATCCATCGGAGTACTGCAAAAGAGGAATGAAGCTTTTTCGGCTAGCGTCCCATGAGAGTGTTTCCATATCAGGTATCTCCTTCAATAGTGTATCCATGGAATATTTTTCACCTTCAAGATGTTTGATATGGAACATTTTTTCCGATATGCAGGTGAACAACCCGTTCTTTTGCGTTTTCACTTCATCCTTTAAAAACTCGTATTGCTGCTTTTTTCTTTTTCTCGTCGTGACCCCATGGGCAAGTAACGAAGTCGATTCAGGATAGTTAGGATCAATTGTGAGCAGACAAGCCTTTAGTAGTTGAGCAAGGCCATAAAAGGATAGGATTGGCTGGATGGAAAGCGGGGATATCGCAGCCTGTAAATAATAAGTTTTTGCATGCTCCAGGTGGTATATGAATGGATAACAATTTTCGTAACTTTTCATTTCCGCATCTGCAATTTTTTCGCGGTTGTAACATTTCTGTAAAAAAATTTGGGAGGAAGATGCGGAAAAAAAAGGTGTATATTTATTGAAATTATCATTGTTTTCAGGCATTGCAGCCTCTCCTTTGAATTAATAGAATAATCTAACATTTACTTCTCTTCTTGACAGTAGTATGTCCTATTGATAACCTACAAATAATATTTTTAAGCAGGAGGGGAAAATAATGTGGGAAAATAAATTTGCAAAAGAGGGTCTAACCTTTGATGATGTCCTATTAATTCCAGCGAAATCAGAGGTTTTACCGAAAGATGTTAACCTTCAAGTCAGTTTGGCCGAAAATTTAAAGCTTAACCTTCCTATCATCAGTGCAGGAATGGATACCGTGACAGAGGCTGAAATGGCGATTGCCATGGCTCGTCAAGGTGGACTGGGCATCATTCATAAAAATATGTCTATTGAAGCACAGGCTGAGCTAGTCGATAAAGTGAAGCGTTCAGAAAGCGGCGTTATTACAGACCCGTTTTTCTTAACCCCAGATCATCAAGTTTTTGATGCAGAGCATTTAATGGGCAAATATCGAATTTCCGGAGTACCGGTCGTAAACAATATTGAGGATCAAAAGCTTGTTGGTATCATTACTAACCGTGACTTGCGATTTATTTCCGATTTTTCCTTAAAGATTTCCAGTGTCATGACGGTAGAAAATCTGGTGACAGCACCTGTTGGCACTAACTTGGAACAAGCAGAGAAAATTCTTCAAAAATATAAAATCGAAAAACTTCCCCTAGTAGATGATCACGGCGTTCTTAAAGGACTTATTACGATCAAGGATATCGAGAAGGTCATTGAGTTCCCGAACTCGGCTAAAGACAAGCAAGGAAGATTACTTGCAGGTGCAGCTGTCGGCGTAACTAAAGATACGATGAAGCGTGTAGAAATGCTAGTTAAGTCCCACGTCGATGCAATTGTCCTTGATACTGCCCATGGTCATTCTGCTGGCGTCCTGGATGTGGTGAAGGAGATCCGTGAGACATATCCTGAATTAACGATCATTGCTGGTAACGTGGCAACTGCCGAAGGAACGAAAGCATTGATTGAAGCGGGAGCTGACGTGGTGAAGGTTGGAATCGGACCTGGGTCGATCTGTACGACAAGGGTTGTAGCCGGAGTTGGCGTCCCTCAAATCACGGCAGTATTCGATTGTGCGACGGAAGCAAGGAAACATGGTAAAACGATCATCGCCGATGGAGGGATTAAATACTCTGGAGATATCGTTAAAGCGTTAGCGGCAGGCGGACATGCAGTCATGCTCGGCAGCATGCTTGCCGGTGTAACCGAAAGCCCAGGCGAAACGGAGATTTTCCAAGGCCGACGCTTTAAGGTATATCGCGGCATGGGTTCTGTAGCTGCCATGGAAAAGGGATCTAAGGATCGTTATTTCCAAGAGGATAATAAGAAATTCGTTCCCGAGGGCATTGAGGGCAGGCTTCCATACAAAGGGCCGTTGTCCGATACTATCTTCCAGCTGCTGGGTGGCATCCGTTCCGGCATGGGTTATTGCGGTACAGCCTCATTGGAAGAACTAAGGGAAAACTCCCAATTCGTGAAAATGACTGGAGCTGGATTAAGAGAAAGTCATCCACATGATGTCCAAATTACTAAAGAAGCACCGAACTATTCCTTGTAATGGTTTTAACATCTAATCGTCATTAAAATTTATTGTGAAAATAGACAGAGTCCTCGATTACTCTGTCTATTTTTTTTATTTTTTCTGTGATAAACTAGACAAGGTGTCAAGGGAATTACATAAAGATTTTTCTTTGTTAATAGAGATTAGCTTAAAAGTTGGAGGTATTGGAAATTGAAAAAAATCAGCAAGATAACCCTCATTTTCACTTTTGTTTTTGTTCTTGTTATGTCGCAATTTGCCTATCAACCGGGGGAAGCTGTTGCTGAATCTGATAATTTAGGTTTAAAAGCAGAAGCAGCCATCATAATTGATGGTAAAACAGGTCAAATCGTGTATGAAAAAAATGCCGATAAAGTATTGGGCATTGCATCCATGTCGAAAATGATGACTGAGTACATCATTATGGAGTCAATTAAAAACGGGAAAATCAGTTGGGATCAGAAAGTAAAAATCAATAAGTATGTACATGATCTTTCAAAAGCACCGAATCTGTCGAATGTTGGTTTGACGGAAGGTGAGGACTATACAGTTAAGGAACTCTATCAAGCTATGGCTGTCTATTCAGGAAATGCAGCGACAGTGGCGTTGGCTCAGTTAGTTTCCGGAAGTGAAAAGAATTTCGTTAAATTAATGAACGAAAAAGCGAAAAAATTAGGCTTGAAAAATCATAGATTCGTTAATGCCAGCGGTTTAAACAATACCGATTTATTGGGTGAATACCCTACTGGTAAAGCAGATGATGAAAACGTCATGACAGCAAAGGATACGGCGCTGCTTGCTTATCGTTTAATCAACGATTATCCTGAAGTATTAAAAATCGCCAGCATCTCCAAATTGAAATTCCGTGATGGTAAGGAATATCCGAACTTCAACTGGATGCTGCCAGGCCTGATATTCGAATATAAAGGCGTGGATGGGCTGAAAACGGGATCGACTGACTATGCCGGTTATGGCCATACAGGAACGGTTATACAGAACGGTCAACGCTATATCACGGTAGTCATGAAGTCCACTAACAAGAATGAACGTTTCGCGGACAGCACCAAGCTGATGAACTATGCGTATTCAACCTTCAAAAAGGAAAAAATCCTTCCAGCCAAATATCAGGTGAAAGGCAAAGAAACCCTTTCAGTTGTTAAAGGTAAGGAAAAAAGCGTCAAGATCGAATCAGAAAAAGCAATTGAGCTGCTAGTTGAAAATGGCGGCAAAGATAACTATAAAACCGATCTAGTGATCGATAAAAACAAATTGAACGAAGATGGTAAGCTGACGGCACCAATCAAAAAAGGTGAAAAGCTTGGTTACATCACGATCACTCCTAAAAAGGGTGAAGATTACGGGTACATTAACGGCAATCAAACGAAAGTCAATGTCGTAGCTGCCGAAACGGTTGAAAAGGCAAATTGGTTCGTATTATCCATGCGGGCAGTTGGCGGATTCTTCGGGGATGTTTGGAGCAGTGTAGCTTCTACTGTAAAAGGCTGGTTTTAATATTCGTGTATAAAAGTGTTGCGTAATGTATAAAATTATAGTACATTATGGAAAACAATTTGATAATAAGAAAAGCAATGACAGGAATCAGTAACAATTATTTCTTTCTGAAGAGAGCCGATGGTTGGTGGGAATCGGTGTGGGAATGTTGTGAATCCCTCCTGGAGCAGAGTATGGAAAGCCTTTTTGGGTCAGTAATTACTTTCGGTTAAAAGCCGTTATCTTGGTAAGTGGTAGGCGTTTTTCATATGCCTTCAACTAGGGTGGCAACGCGGGTTAACTCTCGTCCCTTCTTTAGGGGACGGGAGTTTTTTGCGTTCATTTATAGATAGTGAAAAATAAGGAGGAACCAAAAGATGTTGGATTTGAAATATGTAAGAAATAATTTTGAAGAAGTAAAACGAGTGCTTCAATTCAGAGGAGAAGATTTAACCGATTTAGGTAAGTTCGAGGAGCTTGATGTCAAGCGCCGTACGCTGATTGCCGAAACGGAAAAATTGAAAAGCAAAAGAAATGAAGTTTCACAGCAAGTGGCCGTGTTAAAAAGAGAGAAAAAGGACGCGGATCAATTGATTGCCGAAATGCGTGAAGTGGGCGATCAAATCAAAGGTTTCGATGATGAGCTCCGTGTAGTGGAGGACCAATTGGGCATGTTACTGCTTTCCATCCCCAATATCCCTCATGAAAGTGTGCCAGTGGGCGAGATGGAAGACGACAATGTCGAAATCCGCAAATGGGGGGAATTGCCGGAGTTCAAGTTCGAACCTAAACCGCATTGGGATGTAGCTGGAGATTTAGGTATCCTCGATTTTGAAAGGGCGGCAAAGGTAACAGGAAGCCGATTTGTTTTTTATCGTGGTCTTGGCGCTCGATTGGAGCGTGCCTTAATTAGTTTCATGCTGGATCTTCACGTCGAAGAACACGGATATGAGGAAATGCTGCCTCCATACATCGTGAATCGTGCAAGCATGACCGGTACTGGTCAATTGCCTAAATTCGAGGAAGATGCCTTTCGGATCGAAAGTGAAGATTATTTCTTGATCCCTACTGCAGAAGTACCAGTGACGAATTACCACCGTGATGAAATCATGAGTGGCGACGATTTGCCGATTAGCTACGCGGCATACAGTGCTTCTTTCCGTTCCGAGGCTGGATCTGCCGGGAGAGATACGCGCGGGTTGATTCGCCAGCATCAATTCAACAAAGTCGAACTAGTGAAATTCGTGAAGCCGGAAGATTCTTATGCCGCGTTGGAGACACTTACAGGTCATGCTGAAAAAGTCCTGCAATTGCTAGGTCTTCCATATCGAGTGTTAAGCATGTGCACGGGCGACCTTGGTTTCACGGCTGCCAAGAAGTATGATATCGAGGTTTGGATTCCTAGCTATGATACGTATCGTGAAATTTCTTCTTGCAGTAACTTTGAGGCATTTCAGGCTAGACGGGCCAATATTCGCTTTAGACGTGATGCAAAAGGTAAACCGGAGCACGTCCATACTTTAAATGGCTCTGGGTTGGCGATTGGCCGTACTGTGGCAGCCCTTTTGGAGAATTATCAGCAGGAAGATGGAAGTGTCATCATTCCTGAAGTATTACGACCATATATGCGCGGTGTGGAAGTCATTAAACCGTAAGTATCAGTGTAAAAGGAAAATCAGCCGAGAAAAGAGGCTGATTTTCCTTTTTATTTGCGCTTATAAATTATTTCAAAAAAACGTTCAAGAGTGCTTGACTTTGGTTTTAAATGATTGTATTATAATAAATGTTGATACGGAGGTATACCCAAGTTCGGCTGAAGGGATCGGTCTTGAAAACCGACAGGGGAGTCAAATCCCGCGGGGGTTCGAATCCCTCTACCTCCTCCATAACTTATTAATAACCACAGCGCATAAATTGGATATCGATGAATCCCGTTACAGAAATGTAACGGGATTTTTGTTTGTTTTCTGCTATATTATTTGGCGGCTTTTTTAAGACATATGAATCCATTGATCAGCCGGTGCAGGCTTATTGATTTTACCGGATACATTCATAAGTGCCTGGTAGTTCAGGCGTGCTTGGAATTTGGCAAAAGCTTTAGGACAAGTTACATCGATCATATTGACAGCCAAAAAACGGCACCTTGGAATCATTAGCATGCAACTAACGCTTCCGCGGTGCCGTTTCATTATCGTTTACTTATTCCGTAATAAACTCGTTTGCTCCATATATTCGGCGATTCGCTTTATGAGAGGCTCAATGTTCGCTTCATCCTGCATAAGGTCATATTCGTTTATATTTAAACGGAGGACAGGGCAGGCGTTGAATTGATCGATCCATTCTTCATATCGGCCGTGCATCTCTTGCCAGTATTCAATGGGTGTATGCTGCTCCATCGGACGTCCGCGTTCCTGGATTCTTTCAAGGATATCATCGAGGGAACCTTCAAGATAAATCAGTAAATCAGGATGTGGGAAGTAGGGCGTCATGACCATTGCATTGAAAAGACTTGTATATGTTTCGTAGTCGACTTCATTCATTGTCCCTTTTTCATAGTGCATTTTTGCAAATATGCCTGTGTCTTCATAAATGGAACGGTCTTGGATAAAACCTCCGCCATACTCAAAGATTTTCTTTTGTTCTTTAAACCGTTCAGCGAGGAAGTAGATTTGCAGGTGGAAACTCCAACGATCAAAATCATCGTAAAATTTATCCAGGTAGGGGTTCGTATCAACCTTTTCGAAGGATGTCCTGAATTGAAGGGCATCGGCTAAAGCATTTGTCATGGTCGATTTTCCCACTCCAACCGTCCCTGCTATCGTAATGACGGCGTTGTTTGGAATATTATATTTCTTTCGTAAGTTCATTTGACTTTACTCCTTTTTGCAGGGCATTCTCTATTTGGCTGATTATCGTTTTCAAATCACCCTCGTTCCCGACGAAATCCAGTTCATCTCCATTAAAGGTGAGAACAGGTATGTCGGGGTGCTGTTTCTCGAACCTTTCCATGAATGTCTGATAATCCGCGGATAACTGCTCTAAATAAATGGAGGATATGTTCTTTTCAATCTCGCGGCCTCTTTTTCCAATCCGGGAAAGAAGTGTGTCTAGACTTGCATGTAAATAAATAACCATATTAGGTCTTGGCATATCTCGTGTTAAAATATTGAATATTTCAAGGTATTTGTTATATTGTTCGTTTTTTAACGTACGCTCAGCAAATATCAAGTTCTTGAATATATGGTAATCAGCCACCACGGCCTGTTCATTAGTGAGGTAATTTTTTTCGATATCTTCCAATTGTTTATACCGGTTACATAGAAAAAACATTTCTGTTTGAAAGCTCCACTCTTCGATATTGTCGTAGAATTTCCCCAGAAACGGGTTCTCATCTACGATTTCCCTCAAAAGTGATATCTGAAAGTGTTCTGCAATAACCTTTGCCAGTGATGTTTTTCCCACGCCGATTGGACCTTCGACTGTGATAAATGGGGTGGATTTCATCCAATCTGTCCTCCTTCAATGAGGTATCAAGCTGCAATTCCCAGTTTATTAGGTTTTTCAGCCAAGAGATATTGTATCACAGACTCGGGACTTTAGTGATATTTTTGTCAGGTTGATAATGAAGGAGAATGCAAGAGTATTGAGCGGGGAGCTTTGGAAGGTGTAATTTCTACCTTATTTGTCCCCGCTTTTCCTGATGGAAGCCTTGAGTACATGGTCCATCATTTTTAAGGCATAGTTGTTATCCGCCTCTGATGCCGATGCGATGCAATCCTCGGGTATCCATAATTGATATTCCCGCATATAAGCATCGTTTGCGGTAAAAAGCACGCAGATGTTGCCAGCTATGCCCGTGATGATCAAGGTCTCGACCTTCAGCCGTTTAAGCAATGTGTTAAGGGCTGTCCCATAAAATGCTGAGTGCTTCGGTTTGATGAGGAAAAACTCATCCTGCTGTGGCTTTATCCTTTCGATTAAAGAAGCATTTCCATCATTTTTACATCTATCGATTATTTTATCGAAGTCGGCCTGCCATAAATCGTAATGATCATTGACATAGATGATCGGGAAGCCTTGTTCTTTCATCTGCTTTTTCAACGTCAAGATCGGATCGATGATAAGCTTCGTATGTTCAAGGAGCATATCACCGTGCTTGAACTGAAAATCATTGATCATATCAATGATGAGCAAGGCGAAGGACGTTGATTTGTGTCGTTTCATGTTATATCCTCCTTATAGGGTGAGAATTTACTTGCGGCTCGGCTGCAGCTTGCGTTACTATTCATTAGAATAAGTAGTATGACCTTTATTTTGTCTTATATTTGTCTGTTTACTCCTACTTAATACGAGGGGGTTTTTTTATCAAGGATGATGTGTATTACATGAATTTAGCCTTAGAGGAAGCAGTAAAGGCACAGAGGCTGAATGAAGTCCCGATTGGAGCCTTAATAGTCATGAATGATCAAGTCGTAGCGACGGGGCATAATCTGAGGGAAACGGAACAGAACGCAACGGCTCATGCTGAGCTGCTTGCAATAAATGAGGCTTGCCGTGCCACTGGCAGTTGGCGCCTTGAGGATGCGACGTTATATGTCACGCTGGAGCCTTGTCCCATGTGTGCAGGGGCAATTCTGCAGTCCAGGGTAAAGCGGGTCGTATTTGGTGCGCATGATCCGAAGGCAGGCTGTGCCGGTACGTTCATGGATTTGCTTCAAGATGACCGATTCAATCATCAATGTGAGGTTACGAGCGGCGTATTAAGTAAAGAATGCGGTAGGATATTGACTGCTTTTTTTAGAGAGCTCAGGAATCGCAAGAAGGCGTTGAAAAAGGAAAAGGCCCTCAAGAGTGCAGAATGAAATGATTGCACGCGTTTTAGGATCTAACCGTTCAATGAACAACACTTGCGTTTTTTTTGTTACCTTAGTATAATGAATTATGCGTCGTTAAGATGCTTGAAAATTGGTATTACATTTGCCGTGCTAGACGGGGAGGTAGCGGTGCCCTGTACTCGCAATCCGCTCTAGCGAGGTTGAATTCCTTCTCGAGGTTAGCATTCTGTAGGGTCTGCCTTAAGTAAGTGGTGTTGACGCCCGGGTCCTGCGCAATGGGTCTCCATGAACCATGTCAGGTCCGGAAGGAAGCAGCATTAAGTGGAAGTTCTCATGTGCCGCAGGGTTGCCTGGGCCGAGCTAACTGCTTAAGTAACGCTTATGGCTGCTAATCGACAGAAGGTGCACGGCAGTTATTTTACATAATCAAAAAACTCATTCGTAGCGAGTGGGTTTTTTTTTGCGCAAAGAAAGTGCTTGGCTTGACGGTTCTTAAAAAAATGAGCCTTTCCATTAATTTTCGATATAGACTTTGAAATTAAGGAAATCAGTAATGTATAATAAAAAAGATGGAGAAAACAAGGAGGGATTTCCGTGGGGTATCAAGCATTATACCGGGTATGGCGGCCACAACAGTTCATTGATGTAGTGGGGCAGGAACATGTAACCAAAACGTTGCAGAATGCCTTGCTCTCCCAGAAGGTTTCGCACGCCTATTTATTCTCCGGTCCACGAGGAACAGGGAAAACGAGTGCTGCCAAAATTCTATCCAAAGCAGTGAATTGTGAGCATGCACCGACAAGCGAGCCCTGTAACGAATGTGCTACCTGCCGCGGAATCACTGATGGCTCCATATCAGATGTGATAGAAATTGATGCAGCATCCAATAATGGTGTCGAAGAAATCCGTGACATTCGTGATAAAGTAAAATATGCACCGAACGCGGTCACATATAAAGTTTATATCATCGATGAAGTACATATGCTTTCGCAAGGGGCCTTCAATGCGCTGCTGAAGACATTGGAAGAGCCTCCAAAGCACGTTATCTTCATTTTGGCGACTACAGAGCCGCATAAGATACCGCTGACGATCATTTCGCGTTGCCAACGATTCGATTTTAAAAGGATCCAGCCACAGGATATAGTCGGCAGGATGTCACAAATCATCGAAGAGACAGGTGTATCGTGCGATGACCAAGCCTTGCATATCATAGCCAGGGCGGCCGAAGGCGGAATGCGGGATGCACTAAGCCTGCTTGATCAAGCGATTTCCTTCAGTTCCGAGACTGTAACTGTGGAAGATGCACTAACTGTCACCGGGTCCGTTTCGCAGGCGTTTTTAAGTCGGTTGGCCAAAGCGATATATGATAAGGAAGTGGCAGTGGCCCTTGAGGTCCTTGAAGAATTGCTGGCGATGGGAAAAGACCCGGCCAGGTTCATAGAAGACATGATTTATTATTTCCGTGACATGCTTTTGTATCAAACGGCACCAGCTCTCGCAGAGTCCTTCGAGCGAGTATTGATAGATCCCCAATTTAAGGAATTGGCAGAAGTGATAGCCGCGGAAACCATTTACTCCATTATTGAAAGCTTCAATCAAACCCAGCAGGATATGAAGTGGACAAACCATCCAAGGATATTCCTGGAGGTCGCACTCGTAAAGCTATGCAATGAGCAGCGAATAAATCAATTGGATAATGGCCAGCTTCAGCAATTGCAGCTGAAAATTGAGGAGCTGGAGTCGAAATTACAGGAAATGCAGAAAAATGGCATTCCCGCGGCCATGATTGATAGACCTGCAGAACAGCCGAAAACGCAGAGGGCCGTAAAAAAGGCGTATAAAGCACCTGCCGGCAAAATCAATCAAGTTTTGAAACAAGCTACAAAGGCAGACCTTAATACTGTGAAAGGCAAGTGGGGCGAAGTGCTTGAACAGCTGGGCATGCAAAACCAAAAGTCTTTGGCAGCTTTATTGTCGGAGGCGGAACCTGTTGCTGCGTCAACTGAAGCTTTTGTGGTAAAATTCAAATATGATATTCATTGTCAAATGGCAATGGAAAATAACCGTTTCGTGGAAGTGATCGCCTCGATCATGCAACAATTGACCGGTCATCGAATGGAGATAGCCGGTGTTCCGGATAGTCAGTGGCAAGGGTTGCGTGAGGACTTCATTTCAACCCAGCAGCTTGATGGTCAGGAAGAAACGGATTCAAAAGAAGAAGACCCTTTTATCGCGGAGGCCAGAAAACTAGTCGGCGATGATTTACTTGAAATTAAAGAATAATTGGAGGTTAGGAAATGGGAATGCGTGGCGGTAATATGCAAAATATGATGAAACAAATGCAAAAGATGCAAAAGAAAATGGCAGAAGCACAAGAAGAACTAGGTGAAAAAAAGATTGAAGGAACGGCAGGCGGCGGAATGGTAACGGTTATCGTGACGGGCCATAAAGAAATAGTCGATGTAATCATCAAGCCGGAAGTTGTTGATCCAGATGATATTGATATGCTTCAGGATTTAGTTCTTGCTGCAACTAATGATGCCCTGAAAAAGGCGGAAGAACTGACAAATCAAACGATGGGACAATTCACTAAAGGGATGAACCTTCCAGGTATGTTTTAAGCAAGTTCAAAAGAAACTTCCTTTCAGGAAGTTTCTTTTGGGATTTTTAGGAGGAATACGATGCATTATCCAGAACCAATTTCCAAGCTTATTGATAGTTTTATGAAATTGCCGGGGATTGGGCCAAAAACGGCTGCACGTTTAGCCTTTCATGTATTGAGCATGAAGGAAGATACTGTTTTGGATTTTGCAAAGGCACTCGTTAATGCTAAGCGGAATCTGATGTATTGTTCAGTCTGCGGTCATATTACCGATCAAGATCCCTGTTATATCTGCGAGGACCAAAAAAGGGATAGAAGCTTGATTTGTGTTGTGCAGGACCCCAAGGATGTAATAGCGATGGAAAAGATGAGGGAATTCAATGGCTTATATCATGTCCTGCATGGCAGTATTTCACCGATGGACGGAATCGGTCCGGAAGATATAAATATTCCCGATTTACTGAAGCGTCTGCAAGATGAAACGGTGCTGGAGGTCATTTTGGCGACGAACCCTAACATTGAAGGCGAAGCGACCGCCATGTATATTTCGCGGCTGCTTCGACCATCTGGAATCAAAGTGACCCGGATAGCCCACGGTCTCCCTGTTGGCGGCGATTTGGAATATGCGGATGAAGTGACGCTATCAAAAGCAATAGAAGGAAGAAGAGAAATATAAGATAGCTGGGAGGACCTCACTTGTTCTTTCGTAAAAAAAAGAGGCTTCGAAATGAATTCAATGAGTCATTGATGGAAGAGCTGGAACAATTGAAATGGAATTGGCATAATCAAAAATCACTGCTTGAAAAAAGCGTGGATCCATCCGAGGAAGTAATCGCACAGGCGAGGCTCGCGGAAGTGAAATATTTCTATTTATTTAGGGAAGTTAAAAGAAGGAATGTCCGCCTTAAGAGGTAATGGGGGTGGCTATGAAGGAATGCGCTTCATAGCCATTTTTTTGTTTAAGTTCTTAATCCGAACTTCTCCACATATAAGTGTAGTACAAGCTTGCGGGGAGGAATGAGATTGGAACCTGTTGTCTTTGTTGCTGTAATTGGCGGCCTGATTTTGATGTTACTCATTATCGGGGCTCCTTTAAGGCCTGTCCGATTCATCGGGCAGGGAATTATCAAGCTCATTATCGGGGCAGCCTTTTTGTTCTTTTTGAATACACTAGGGAATCAGGCGGGAATTCATGTACCCATCAACCCCGTTACCTCCGCAGTGGCCGGCCTGTTAGGGATTCCAGGAGTCGCAGCGTTGGCGGCCATCGGGTATTGGATCATTTAACCGGTTTGTTTTGGTGTCATCTTGACGAAAAAGCCGCATGGATAATCCCATGAGGCTTTTTATCAATGCGTTCATCAATTTATGTTTTTTGAAAAAAAACAAATTAAACATTGACGGAATCAAATCAAGCTGATAATATATTAGGAGTCGCCAATAACGACAGTGCTACATAAACTATAAATCGAAAAAATCTTGAAATAAACATTGACTTAAGGTTTTATAGATGATAAGATTACAAAGTCGCTTACGAAGTAACGACAACAAATCGCTCTTTGAAAACTGAACAAAACAAAGCGCCAACGTTAAATTTTAAGTGAGCACACACTATCAAAAAAGCAAATGAGCAAGTCAAACATTTCTTCGGAGAGTTTGATCCTGGCTCAGGACGAACGCTGGCGGCGTGCCTAATACATGCAAGTCGAGCGAATGGATGGGAGCTTGCTCCCTGAAGTTAGCGGCGGACGGGTGAGTAACACGTGGGCAACCTGCCTATAAGACTGGGATAACTTCGGGAAACCGGAGCTAATACCGGATACGTTCTTTTCTCGCATGAGAGAAGATGGAAAGACGGTTTACGCTGTCACTTATAGATGGGCCCGCGGCGCATTAGCTAGTTGGTGAGGTAATGGCTCACCAAGGCGACGATGCGTAGCCGACCTGAGAGGGTGATCGGCCACACTGGGACTGAGACACGGCCCAGACTCCTACGGGAGGCAGCAGTAGGGAATCTTCCGCAATGGACGAAAGTCTGACGGAGCAACGCCGCGTGAACGAAGAAGGCCTTCGGGTCGTAAAGTTCTGTTGTTAGGGAAGAACAAGTACCAGAGTAACTGCTGGTACCTTGACGGTACCTAACCAGAAAGCCACGGCTAACTACGTGCCAGCAGCCGCGGTAATACGTAGGTGGCAAGCGTTGTCCGGAATTATTGGGCGTAAAGCGCGCGCAGGTGGTTCCTTACGTCTGATGTGAAAGCCCACGGCTCAACCGTGGAGGGTCATTGGAAACTGGGGAACTTGAGTGCAGAAGAGGAAAGTGGAATTCCAAGTGTAGCGGTGAAATGCGTAGAGATTTGGAGGAACACCAGTGGCGAAGGCGACTTTCTGGTCTGTAACTGACACTGAGGCGCGAAAGCGTGGGGAGCAAACAGGATTAGATACCCTGGTAGTCCACGCCGTAAACGATGAGTGCTAAGTGTTAGAGGGTTTCCGCCCTTTAGTGCTGCAGCTAACGCATTAAGCACTCCGCCTGGGGAGTACGGCCGCAAGGCTGAAACTCAAAGGAATTGACGGGGGCCCGCACAAGCGGTGGAGCATGTGGTTTAATTCGAAGCAACGCGAAGAACCTTACCAGGTCTTGACATCCTCTGACAACCCTAGAGATAGGGCGTTCCCCTTCGGGGGACAGAGTGACAGGTGGTGCATGGTTGTCGTCAGCTCGTGTCGTGAGATGTTGGGTTAAGTCCCGCAACGAGCGCAACCCTTGATCTTAGTTGCCAGCATTCAGTTGGGCACTCTAAGGTGACTGCCGGTGACAAACCGGAGGAAGGTGGGGATGACGTCAAATCATCATGCCCCTTATGACCTGGGCTACACACGTGCTACAATGGATGGTACAAAGGGCTGCGAACCTGCGAAGGTAAGCGAATCCCATAAAGCCATTCTCAGTTCGGATTGCAGGCTGCAACTCGCCTGCATGAAGCCGGAATCGCTAGTAATCGCGGATCAGCATGCCGCGGTGAATACGTTCCCGGGCCTTGTACACACCGCCCGTCACACCACGAGAGTTTGTAACACCCGAAGTCGGTGAGGTAACCTTCATGGAGCCAGCCGCCTAAGGTGGGACAGATGATTGGGGTGAAGTCGTAACAAGGTAGCCGTATCGGAAGGTGCGGCTGGATCACCTCCTTTCTAAGGATAATACGAGTGCGCTTTTGTTTTGTTCAGTTTTGAATGAGTAATTCATTCAATCACGGAAGAAGCATCACGTTGTGATGGGTTCTCTCCACTTTGTTCCTTGAAAACTAGATAATAGATAGAAGGCAATTAATTTTTTTTCAAAGCATCTGTAAGACTTTTTTAACGGTTAAGTTAGAAAGGGCGCACGGTGGATGCCTTGGCACTAGGAGCCGATGAAGGACGGGACTAACACCGATATGCTTCGGGGAGCTGTAAGTAAGCTTTGATCCGGAGATTTCCGAATGGGGAAACCCACTGTTCGTAATGGAACAGTATCTTTACCTGAATACATAGGGTACTGAAGGCAGACCCGGGGAACTGAAACATCTAAGTACCCGGAGGAAGAGAAAGCAAATGCGATTTCCTGAGTAGCGGCGAGCGAAACGGAATTAGCCCAAACCAAGAGGCTTGCCTCTTGGGGTTGTAGGACACTCAACATGGAGTTACAAAGGAACGGGGTAAATGAAGCGATCTGGAAAGGTCCGTCAAAGAAGGTAAAAACCCTGTAGTTGAAACTTCGTTCCCTCCTGAGTGGATCCTGAGTACGGCGGGACACGAGAAATCCCGTCGGAAGCAGGGAGGACCATCTCCCAAGGCTAAATACTCCCTAGTGACCGATAGTGAACCAGTACCGTGAGGGAAAGGTGAAAAGCACCCCGGAAGGGGAGTGAAATAGATCCTGAAACCGTGTGCCTACAAGTAGTCAGAGCCCGTTAATGGGTAATGGCGTGCCTTTTGTAGAATGAACCGGCGAGTTACGATTTCATGCGAGGTTAAGTTGATGAGACGGAGCCGCAGCGAAAGCGAGTCTGAATAGGGCGAATGAGTATGAGGTCGTAGACCCGAAACCAGGTGATCTACCCATGTCCAGGGTGAAGTTCAGGTAACACTGAATGGAGGCCCGAACCCACGCACGTTGAAAAGTGCGGGGATGAGGTGTGGGTAGCGGAGAAATTCCAATCGAACCTGGAGATAGCTGGTTCTCTCCGAAATAGCTTTAGGGCTAGCCTCAAGATGAGAGTATTGGAGGTAGAGCACTGATTGGACTAGGGGCCCCCAACGGGTTACCGAATTCAGTCAAACTCCGAATGCCAAATACTTATTCTTGGGAGTCAGACTGCGAGTGATAAGATCCGTAGTCGAAAGGGAAACAGCCCAGACCACCAGCTAAGGTCCCAAAGTATACGTTAAGTGGAAAAGGATGTGGAGTTGCTTAGACAACCAGGATGTTGGCTTAGAAGCAGCCACCATTTAAAGAGTGCGTAATAGCTCACTGGTCGAGTGACTCCGCGCCGAAAATGTACCGGGGCTAAACGTATCACCGAAGCTGTGGATTGACACCATTAGGTGTCGATGGTAGGAGAGCGTTCTAAGGGCGTTGAAGTCAGACCGGAAGGACTGGTGGAGCGCTTAGAAGTGAGAATGCCGGTATGAGTAGCGAAAGAAGGGTGAGAATCCCTTCCACCGAATGCCTAAGGTTTCCTGAGGAAGGCTCGTCCGCTCAGGGTTAGTCGGGACCTAAGCCGAGGCCGAAAGGCGTAGGCGATGGACAACAGGTTGATATTCCTGTACCACCTATACATCGTTTGAACGATGGGGGGACGCAGAAGGATAGGGTAAGCGCGCTGTTGGATATGCGCGTCCAAGCAGTTAGGCCGGAAACGAGGCAAATCCCGTTTCCATCAAGGCGGAGCTGTGATGGCGAGGGAAATATAGTACCGAAGTTCCTGATTCCACGCTGCCAAGAAAAGCCTCTAGTGAGATGTAAGGTGCCCGTACCGCAAACCGACACAGGTAGGCGAGGAGAGAATCCTAAGGTGTGCGAGAGAACTCTCGTTAAGGAACTCGGCAAAATGACCCCGTAACTTCGGGAGAAGGGGTGCTTTTTAGGGTGAATAGCCCAGAAAAGCCGCAGTGAATAGGCCCAGGCGACTGTTTAGCAAAAACACAGGTCTCTGCGAAGCCGCAAGGCGAAGTATAGGGGCTGACACCTGCCCGGTGCTGGAAGGTTAAGGGGAGAGGTTAGCGCAAGCGAAGCTTTGAACCGAAGCCCCAGTAAACGGCGGCCGTAACTATAACGGTCCTAAGGTAGCGAAATTCCTTGTCGGGTAAGTTCCGACCCGCACGAAAGGTGTAACGATCTGGGCACTGTCTCAACGAGAGACTCGGTGAAATTATAGTACCTGTGAAGATGCAGGTTACCCGCGACAGGACGGAAAGACCCCGTGGAGCTTTACTGCAGCCTGATATTGAATTTTGGTACAGCTTGTACAGGATAGGTAGGAGCCTGAGAAGCCGGAGCGCTAGCTTCGGTGGAGGCGTTGGTGGGATACTACCCTGGCTGTATTGAAATTCTAACCCGCGCCCCTTATCGGGGTGGGAGACAGTGTCAGGTGGGCAGTTTGACTGGGGCGGTCGCCTCCTAAAGAGTAACGGAGGCGCCCAAAGGTTCCCTCAGAATGGTTGGAAATCATTCGTAGAGTGTAAAGGCACAAGGGAGCTTGACTGCGAGACCTACAAGTCGAGCAGGGACGAAAGTCGGGCTTAGTGATCCGGTGGTTCCGCATGGAAGGGCCATCGCTCAACGGATAAAAGCTACCCCGGGGATAACAGGCTTATCTCCCCCAAGAGTCCACATCGACGGGGAGGTTTGGCACCTCGATGTCGGCTCATCGCATCCTGGGGCTGTAGTCGGTCCCAAGGGTTGGGCTGTTCGCCCATTAAAGCGGTACGCGAGCTGGGTTCAGAACGTCGTGAGACAGTTCGGTCCCTATCCGTCGCGGGCGCAGGAAATTTGAGAGGAGCTGTCCTTAGTACGAGAGGACCGGGATGGACGCACCGCTGGTGTACCAGTTGTCTTGCCAAAGGCATAGCTGGGTAGCTACGTGCGGACGGGATAAGTGCTGAAAGCATCTAAGCATGAAGCCCCCCTCAAGATGAGATTTCCCATGGCGCAAGCTAGTAAGATCCCTGAAAGATGATCAGGTTGATAGGTCAGAGGTGGAAGCGTGGCGACATGTGGAGCTGACTGATACTAATAGATCGAGGACTTAACCAACGCTTTTAAAAAATGAAATACCTTCTCATTATCTAGTTTTGAAGGAACAACGTTCCTCATATGTTTGGTGGCGATAGCGAAGAGGTCACACCCGTTCCCATTCCGAACACGGCAGTTAAGCTCTTCAGCGCCGATGGTAGTTGGGGGTCTCCCCCTGTGAGAGTAGGACGCCGCCAAGCACAATAAAAAGATCAGCCATCCGGCTGGTCTTTTTTCGTTTTGGTTAAAAATCCTCGGATATCACTCATTTAGTCATTATCGAAACTTTTATATAGAGACATACACGTATTGAAAACCTTCATCATACATTGTTAAAAGCAGCCCCGGTTCTCTTAAACTATTTAAAATCGATGTATGTGAACGATGGTTTTTGGGGAGAATGCAGGTATGGAGGTGGAGATGTTGGGGACAACAACAACCAAAACAACGGCAGGGGAATCGTGCGTGGTTTGTGAACAGATAAAGGAAATGGGAATACATGTTTACACGACTTTCATTTGTGAGGAATGCGAGAGGGATATGATTGGTACGGATACAAATGATCCTAGGTATAAATATTACTTAAAGCAATTAAGAAAAATAACCCATCCGGAAATATTTTCATGAATGGATAGCTATGGAAAGTCGAAGAGTCAGAGAATGAAGAAATGCAATGTTTCTTCATTCTCTGACTCTTTTTATAGTACTTTAGCAAAAAAACTTGGTGACAGCGGCTGGCCGCGTTAAGGACTGGATTTCCTTTTAATCGCCAGAAGAGATAAAATCGAACTTATTTGATAAAATAAAAAAATAAAATGATTTGAGGGAAGATTAAATGAATCAATTACAGACACCATTGTTCGATGCGATGAGTGCTTTTTATAAAAATGAACCAATTTCCCTCCATGTCCCCGGACATAAAAATGGACGGGTGTTTAGTGAAAAAGGACAAGCGTTATATAACCCTCTGCTGGGCATTGATGCTACGGAACTGAATGGCCTGGATGATCTGCATGCCCCTGAGGGTGCCATTTTGGAGGCCGAGCAGTTGCTTGCGGCCTTATATGGAGTAAAGAAGAGTTATTTTCTGGTCAATGGGTCAACCGTAGGCAACATGGCGATGATCCTCGCGACCTGCAACGAAGGAGATAAAGTGCTTGTCCAAAGGAACTGCCATAAGTCGATATTACATGCCTTGATGCTGGCGAATGTACAGCCGATTTTTCTGAGACCGGTTTTTCATGAGGAGTGGGGGATTGCAGGCGGGGTGGCACCAAAGTTGATTGGTGAAGCTTTGCGTGCCCACCCAGATGCAAAGGCCATCGTCGTAACCTATCCCAATTATTATGGACTAGGTGAGGATATGAGCGAAGTGGTGAAGCTTGCCCATCAAAAGGGAATACCAGTGCTTGTTGATGAGGCACATGGGGCACACTTTCAACTGGGAGATCCGTTTCCCAATACCGCTATTATGGCCGGAGCGGATGCCGTCGTTCATTCAGCACATAAAACATTGCCAGCCATGACCATGGGTTCATATCTTCATATTCATTCGGCTTACATTGATGTCGATCAAGTATCCTTCTATTTACAAATGCTTCAATCAAGCAGTCCATCCTACCCAATCATGGGGTCGCTTGACTTGGCCAGGGCATACCTGGCTTCCTTCAACTTAGATGATAAAAATGAGCTGAAAAGAAAAATTAAGGATTTCAGAGGAAAATTGTCCGCTTTAAGGTCAATTAAATTGTTGGAGGCACCAGCGGGAACTCTTTATGATCCATTAAAGGTGGTCATTCAATCGAAAAATGGTTTAAGCGGGTTTGAACTGCAGCAGTTATGTGAAGCGAAGGGGATTTTTACAGAATTGGCTGACCCTAATAATTTGCTGCTAATATTACCTTTATTGAAGATGAATATCGATTTTCCTTTTCATGAAATCATTCAAAATATAAATAACGCGACTTCCGGTATTAGTGGCAGCGGAGATGGCATTCAGGCAAATGGTTGGGTTGATGGAAGCTCAATGATTGGTCTTGAAATGCCCTATTCGCTAATGAAACTAAGAAAACCGAAATCGGTTGGTTTTAGGGAGGCCATAGGGAAAGTATCGGCAGAAATGGTCATTCCTTACCCACCGGGGATCCCATTAATTATGTCCGGGGAAATGATCGCTGCCGAGCATATAACGAGTTTGAAAGGCTTGATGGGACTTGGAGCGAGGTTTCATGGAGGTTCCACGCTTATAAATGGAGAATTATTAGTTTTTGAAAGCGGACAATCAGGTTAAAATGATATACTACAAACAAAGAACCTTGGAGGTACATCGATGAAGCGTGGTATTTTTATAACAATGGAAGGGCCGGAGGGTGCCGGGAAAACGACGATTACCCAAATGCTTGGCAAGGCTCTGCAAGAAGAAGGCTATCAAGTGTTGTTGACACGTGAGCCAGGTGGGGTTCCCATTTCGGAGCAAATTAGGGAAGTCATTCTTAATAAAAAAAATACAGCCATGGATCCGCGAACGGAGGCCTTATTATATGCAGCAGCAAGACGCCAGCATTTAGTGGAAGTGGTCAAGCCGGAGCTGGATCGAGGCGGTATTGTCCTCTGTGATCGATTTATAGATAGCTCATTGGCCTATCAG
The DNA here is from genome assembly GCF_001645685.2 of Peribacillus muralis. Classification (NCBI taxonomy): domain Bacteria; kingdom Bacillati; phylum Bacillota; class Bacilli; order Caryophanales; family Bacillaceae; genus Peribacillus; species Peribacillus muralis. The sequence goes on from NZ_CP017080.1 coordinate 23,537, forward strand.
GGCCATGCTAGGGGCTTGGATATAGAAGAAGTATACAGCATCAACAAATTTGCAATTGGTGACATGATGCCCGATGTCACATTCTTTTTCAATATTGATCCAGAAGAGGGATTGAAGCGCATACAGTCCAATGGGGAACGCGAAGTGAACAGGCTTGACCTTGAAGCTCTGGACTTTCATGAAAAGGTTTGTGAAGGATACCAAATCATCATAGATAGATGGAGAGAACGTTTTATTATCGTGGATGCAGGACGGTCCATTGAGGAAGTTCTCGAAGAAACGAAAGCCGGCTTAATCGGTATCTTGAAAGAGTCGGGAAGGTAGCCTTATTCGTTTCCATAATATTCAACGGAATACTATTCCAGACAATGACTAGTTGCTATAATAGAATTAGAAAAAATTCAGAGTAATTGGAGGGTGATAAGAATGAAAATGATCATTGCTGTCGTTCAAGACAAAGATAGCCATCGGCTGCTTAATGAATTAGTGGAAAATAATTTTGGAACGACCAAGCTTGCCAGTACGGGCGGGTTTCTAAAATCCGGTAATACGACTTTTATGATCGGTACCGAAGATGAACGTGTTGATCAGGCCATTCAAATCATCAAACATAATTGCCAGTCTCGCTCCCAATTAGTATCACCGGTTTCACCGATGGGCGGCAATGCCGAATCCTATGTACCTTACCCGGTGGAAATACAAGTAGGCGGTGCGACCATATTCATTTTGCCTGTTGAAAACTTTTTACAGTTTTAACGGGTGAATGCATGGAGGTCCATAATGAAAATCAACCATGATATCCCCATTAAGTTGGATAAGGCGCGACAGGATGCCAAACAGTTTCAGACCGCAAATGGAAGGTTTCAGCAAATGGTCCAGACTCAGGATCAAAAGATGCAAATCCAAACCCTAAACCGTTTGATAGGGGATATTGAAGGTGCGGGTCAGCGATTAGTTAGGTCACGCACCTTTAGGGAATTGGCAAAATATAAAGCGTTGGTTAAACGGTTCGTTAAAGAGGCGGTCGAATATGGCTTGGAACTGAAGCAGTCCACGAGCTGGAATCAATATGGTCAAAGCCGGCCATTGAAAACAGTTGAAACGATAGATGCAAGATTGCTTGAATTAAGTGAGCAAATTCTTAATAAAGAGAAAAGTTCACTTGAAATATTGGAAATGATAGGTGAAATTAAAGGCCTACTGATTAATTTATATACTTAAGTGAGTTGATGGTTTTGGATAAAACATGGCAGGATATGAGTACAATTCAGCCGCAGGTGATGACCATGCTTCAAAATAGCATAACGAAGGACAGAGTGGCACATGCCTATTTATTTGAAGGGGAAAAAGGAACAGGTAAACAAGATATAAGCAATACCTTTGCAAAAAGCTTACTTTGTGAAGCCCCGACAGCAGGTTACAAGCCATGCGAAGCATGCCGGAATTGCAAACGGATATCGAGTGGCAATCATCCAGACGTTCATCTGATAGAAAAAGATGGACTCTCCATCAAGAAGGAACAAATCAAGGGTCTCCAAGAGGAATTCTCGAAAAAGAGCGTGGAGGCAGATCGCAAGGTTTATATGATTGCCGATGCGGAAAAAATGTCGGTAGGCGCTGCCAACAGTTTGCTGAAATTCTTGGAGGAGCCCTCGGCCGACACCGTGGCGATATTGATGACCGAACAGCTTCAGAGGATTCTGCCGACGATATTATCAAGATGCCAAGTGATTTCGTTCAAGCCTTTGTCGCCTGAGAATGTGAAACGGAAGCTGATGGAACAGGATTTGGAGCCGCAGCTTGCCTCGGTTATTGCACATATAACACAGAATGTGGATTCGGGAATCGAGCTTAGCCATGATGAATGGTTTGTACAAGCTCAAAAAATAGTGGTAAAATTATATGAAGTGCTAAAACTTAATTCCTTGAAGGCATTGTTGTACCTTCAAACGGATTGGTTTTCACACTTTAAAGAAAGAGATCAGGTTGACAGAGGTCTTGATTTGTTACTTCTTATATATAAGGATTTATTATACATTCAGTTGGATAAAAAGAATCTTGTTGTCTTTCAAAGTAAACTGAAGGAATTTGAAACTCACGCTCTTCATCTTTCCTCAAGACGCCTTGCCGAGCATATGGCGTGTATTTTGGAAGCAAAAAGAAAACTGATGTCCAACACGAATCCACAGCTGTTGATGGAACAGCTTGTGCTGAATTTGCAGGAGGGATCATGATTTGTATGATGTTGTAGGTGTCCGCTTTAAAAAAGCGGGCAAAATATACTACTTTGATCCGGGTGAATTCGCTATTCCTAAGGACGATTTTGTAATAGTGGAGACTGTCCGCGGTGTTGAATTCGGTAAAGTTGTTACAGCCCGTAAGCAAGTAGATGAAAATGATGTTGTCCTGCCATTGAAAAAAGTACTTCGGGTAGCTGATGCGAAAGATAAGCTCATTGTTGATGAAAACAAGGCTGCTGCAGAAGAGGCTTACTCAATATGCTGTCAAAAGGTCATTGAGCATAAGCTGGATATGAAGCTAGTCGATGTGTCATATACATTCGATAGAAATAAAGTCGTGTTCTACTTTACAGCGGATGGTCGAGTCGATTTCCGCGATTTAGTCAAAGATTTAGCTGCCATATTCAGAACTCGGATAGAACTGCGCCAGATTGGGGTAAGGGATGAGGCAAAGATGCTTGGCGGAATCGGGCCATGTGGCCGGATGCTTTGCTGCTCCACATTTCTTGGGGATTTTGAACCGGTTTCCATCAAAATGGCGAAGGATCAAAATTTATCATTGAACCCTACAAAAATCTCAGGATTATGCGGTCGATTGATGTGCTGTCTGAAATATGAAAATGACGAGTATGAAAGTGCGAAGGAAATGCTTCCTGATTTAGGTGAAATGATTAATACGCCTGGTGGAAAAGGCAAGGTAGTTGGGCTTAATATTCTAGAACGCGTACTTCAGATTGAACTAATCGAGCAGGAAAGAGTATTAGAGTATACTCTAGATGAGATTCTAAAAGAGGGAGCCGTTTCTATTCAAGCCACAGATTATTAAGGTGGTGGGAGAGCGTGGATAAGAAAGCTATTTTTGAGTCGGTGACCAATATGGAAACCCAGATAGGTCAATTATATAAGCAGCTTGGGGAATTGAAGCAGAACCTGGCTGAAATTCTTGAGGAAAACCAGTCGCTCAAGCTGGAAAACGAGCACTTGCGTCATCGGTTAGGACTTGCGGAAGTCGAAACTGCGCCTGCTGCGGTAAAGATGAAGCAGAAAGTGAAAAATCGCACCTCAAGTGCGGACAAGGTTATGGATATCGGAGAAGGCTATGATAATTTAGCCCGTATCTATCAAGAGGGCTTCCATATTTGTAATCTGCATTTTGGCAGTTTACGAAAAGAAGGAGATTGCCTGTTCTGTTTATCGTTTTTAAATAAGAAGTGATAAAGGAATAATATGAAAGAGTGCACCATCTCTTTTAAAATGATAGATAGTCCGTTTACAATATATAGTGATTCGGGGTCTGACGCATACCATGGGTCAGGCCCCTTTTCGTACGAGATGAATGTCGAAGCATGCTTGTTCCATGCATAATTAGGAGGGTAACAGCAATGGTAGAACTTAAAGGTGATGAACGCCTCGATTATCTTTTGGCTGAGAATTTAAGGATCATCCAGAGCCCATCGGTTTTTTCTTTTTCACTGGATGCCGTTTTATTATCCAGATTCGTAAATGTACCGATCCAAAAAGGGAAAATCGTCGATCTCTGCTCGGGGAATGGAGTGGTACCATTACTGCTGAGTACAAGAACGAAAGCGGCAATCACGGGCGTCGAGATTCAAGAACGGTTATATGACATGGCCCAGAGAAGCATGGACCATAATGGCCTATCCTCCCGGATTGAGGTGATCCATGGGGATATAAAAGAGATGCCAGAACAGATAGGTTATAGCAAATATGATGTGGTTACTTGCAATCCCCCTTATTTTCCGACACCATCGGTCGAGGAAATAAATAAAAATGAGCATTTTGCCATTGCCCGGCATGAGATCATGTGTAATCTGGAAGACGTCATGCGCGTTTCCAGCCAGCTCCTGCGTCAAGGGGGAAAGGCCGCATTTGTCCATCGGCCGGGCCGCCTGATGGATATCCTGCATTTCATGAGGATGTACAGGCTTGAACCGAAGCGGTTGCAATTCGTTTATCCTAAAAGTTCAAAGGAAGCCAATACGATTCTCATTGAAGGAATTAAGGATGGGAACCCTGATTTGAAGATTTTGCCTCCGCTTGTTGTATATAATGATGATAATGAGTATAATCCAGAAATCAGAAGGATTTTATATGGAGAAGAATAAGCATTATTTTTATGTTGTAAGATGCAGGGATGGCAGCTATTATGCAGGATATACAAATGACTTGGAGCGAAGGCTTGCTGCCCATAATCAAGGCAAGGGGGCAAAGTATACACGAGGACGCACCCCGGTTGAACTGATTCATCATGAAATTTTCGAAACACAGACATTGGCCATGCAGGCTGAATATAAATTCAAGCAACTATCAAGAAAGCAAAAGCAAATGTGGATGGATAAGGAGGATATATGATATGTGGCAGCAGAAGAGTTTTGAAAAAGAAGGATTGGAACCAGCGCTATATCTTGTCCCTACACCGATAGGGAACCTTGAGGATATGAGCTTTCGGGCTTTAAGGATCTTAAAGGAAGCGAATGTCATTGCTGCAGAGGACACACGGAATACGAAGAAATTATGCAATTACTTTGAAATTTCGACACCTATCGTCAGCTACCATGAACATAATAAGGAATATAGCGGAAAGCAGATGTTAGAGAGGCTGCGGTCAGGAGAGGTCATCGCTTTGGTAAGTGATGCAGGCTTACCGACAATCTCCGATCCTGGATATGAACTGGTCAAGGATGCAATTGCCGAGCAGTTTAAAGTCATACCGTTGCCGGGTGCCAATGCCGCATTGACGGCATTGATTGCATCGGGGCTTGCGCCGCAGCCCTTTTACTTTTATGGATTTTTACAGCGTGGAGCTAAAGAAAAGAAGCGTGAATTGGAAAAGCTGAAAAAGATGGAATCTACTTGGATCATATATGAATCGCCGCATCGCTTAAAAGAAACATTGAAACATATGCAGGAAATTCTAGGTGAGCGGCGCATTGTATTATGCCGTGAATTAACCAAGAAATTCGAAGAGTTCATTCGTGGGACAATAAGTGAAGCGTTGACGTGGGCAACGGATTCTGAAATCCGTGGCGAATTCTGTTTAATAATCGAAGGCGGGCAATTGCCCGACGTTGAGGCTTCCGACGCCTGGTGGATGTCCCTTGATTTAGTCGGGCATGTCAATCATTATGTAGAAGCCGAGCAGTACACTTCAAAGGACGCCATCAAGCAAGTCGCCAAGGATCGCGATATTCAAAAACGCGAGGTGTATCAAGCGTATCACATTGATGTCGAAGATAAATGAGCACAAAAAAACTTCCGAGGTTCGGAAGTTTTTTTATGTATAGCATTTTTATTTAGAAGTCGTGAAACTTTGTTGAATTTCTTGGATAAGCAATTCAGCACCTTCACGGCTAAGAATCAATTTACCGTTGGCAAGTGTAAGGTTGTTATCGGAAACTTCACCTGTAACTTGGCAAGTCATGTTTGGTTTGTATTTTTTCAAGATGATGCGCTCGTCATCAACATAGATTTCAAGAGCGTCTTTCTCGGCGATACCCAATGTGCGACGAAGCTCGATTGGAATAACGACCCGGCCTAATTCATCAACTTTACGAACAATACCTGTAGATTTCATTATAGAATTTCTCCTCTCAGATTACAATCTAGTACCCTATTTCTATTTTTTTCGCCAATATTCGACAAATTTTTTTATAAATTTATAATACCAGCCATTCCCATATCCGTCAATGATTTATTTTCATTTTTTTGTAAGAAAAGAGCATGACAGCATTTCCTTGGATTAAAAAGGCTTTTAAGGAGCAAAAACCGAATATGCCTTCAGTATGGTTTGATCAATTATGCCTATCTCCACAATTCGACAAAAGACTTCTTTATTATATGACTAAATGCAATTTAGTTTCAAAGCAAAAGTCCTCAATTAAGGATAATTTCCTAAAAAAAAGCCTTCAAATATGTGATTTGTTGCACAGAAACAGCTTTTTAGGTATATTTTGTGGAGGTAAGAGGTAATGCTGACAAAAAGGAAGTTACCTTCTGAACATTATATTTAATGACATCATTCCAAACTATCCTTATAACAATATCATGATGATTTGATTTGTGATTATTGTCGCGTAGAATCGCATATAGCGTTAAAATAGAGATAATAGCTTTTAATATAGTCTGATGGCTTTGGCAAGTCCCATAGCCAGTTTTTTTAAAAAGATGAGGAGGGAACGAAGTGCAAGATAAACTAAAAACATTTTATATCACGACACCCATATATTATCCGAGTGGTAATTTACATATAGGGCATGCGTACACGACAGTGGCAGGTGATGCCATGGCCCGCTATAAAAGGATGCGGGGCTTTGATGTCATGTATTTGACAGGGACTGATGAGCACGGGCAAAAAATCCAGCGTAAAGCGGCTGAAGAAGGAATCACCCCACAGCAATACGTGGATAATATCGTAACGGGGATTAAAGAGCTATGGGAAAAGCTTGATATTTCATATGATGATTTCATTCGAACGACGGAAGATCGCCATAAAGAGGTTGTAGCCAAAATTTTCAAAAGGCTTCTTGACCAGGGCGATATTTACTTGGACCAATATGAAGGCTGGTATTGTACACCTTGTGAATCTTTCTTCACGGAACGTCAGGTAGAAGAAAGCAATGGAAATTGTCCGGATTGCGGCCGACCTGTCGAAAAAGTGAAAGAGGAATCTTACTTCTTTAAAATGAGTAAATATGCAGATCGATTATTGAAGTTTTACGAGGAGAACCCTGATTTCATCCAACCGGAATCCCGTAAAAACGAAATGATCAATAACTTCATTAAACCTGGATTGGAAGATCTGGCCGTTTCCCGTACTACGTTCGATTGGGGAATCAAGGTGCCGGGAGATCCAAAGCACGTCATTTATGTATGGATTGACGCCTTGACCAATTATATAACGGCTTTAGGATATGGGACGGATAATGATTCCAAATACTTGAATTATTGGCCTGCTGATGTACATCTAGTCGGAAAGGAAATCGTTCGTTTCCATACCATATATTGGCCGATCATGCTGATGGCTCTGGATGTACCGCTTCCTAAGAAAGTCTTTGCCCATGGCTGGCTTTTGATGAAAGATGGTAAAATGTCGAAATCAAAAGGGAATGTGGTCGATCCCGTTACATTGATTGATCGTTACGGCTTGGATTCTTTACGTTATTACCTATTGCGTGAAGTTCCCTTCGGTTCTGACGGGGTATTCACTCCTGAGGGATTTGTGGAACGAATCAATTTTGACCTGGCAAATGATTTAGGGAATTTGTTAAACCGAACGGTGGCCATGGTCAATAAATACTTTGATGGTGTGATTCCTAGCTATCAAGGGTCCGATCGTGAATTCGAGAAAGCTTTGCTGGAAATGAATCATGATACGGTTGGCAAGTATGAGGAAGCGATGGAAAACATGGAGTTTTCAGTTGCGCTGACGTCCATTTGGCAGCTTGTGAGCAGAACGAACAAATTCATTGATGAGACGCAGCCATGGACGCTTGCCAAAGATGAAGCAAGAAAAGAAGAACTAGCCAGTGTGATGGTTCACTTGGCTGAATCATTACGCAGGACGGCCATCCTTTTGAAGCCATTCTTGACACAAACGCCGGAAAAAATCTTTGCCCAGCTCAGCATCAAGGATGAAGTGTTAACTTCCTGGGATAGCTTGGCGGAATTTGGCCAAATCCCTGCTGAAACGAAAGTGTTGAAGGGAGAACCGATCTTCCCGCGCTTGGACATGGAAGAGGAGGTTTCGTATATTAAAGAGCAAATGCAAGGCAGCACCCCCGCAGCGCCGGAAAAAGCGGAAGAGACCATTCAAGAGGTTGATGAAATTACAATAGATGACTTCACAAAAGTGGAGCTTCGTGTCGCCCAGGTCATTGAGGTGGAACCGGTGAAGAAGGCGGATAAGCTTCTAAAACTGCAACTTGATTTAGGCTATGAAAAACGCCAAGTCGTATCAGGCATCGCCCAGCACTATAAACCTGAAGAATTAGTCGGTAAAAAAGTGATATGCGTAACGAATTTAAAGCCTGTTAAGCTTCGTGGTGAGCTCTCGCAAGGTATGATTTTGGCTGGCAGTCAGGACGGCAAGCTTTCAGTCGCTACCATCGATTCATCTATTCCAAATGGATCTAAGGTGAAATAAATCCCCGAAAAACATAAAGGTGTTTCATATGAAACATTTTTATGTTTTTTTCTTTATGGTTTTGGAAAAAGTAAAGAGGCGTACATTACCCTCTGTAATCTGTTTGTTATCCAATTGTGAAACATAATACATTCATTCTTAAATAAAATAGTGCTAGAAAGGAAGAAAAATAATGTTATTCGATACTCACGTTCATGTAAATGCGGAGCAATTCAACGAAGACCTTGAGGAAGTTATTGAAAGGGCCAAGGAAGCAGGAGTGAATAATATGGTCGTAGTCGGCTTTGACAGACCAACTATTAAAAGGGCGATGGAGTTGGTAGAAACTTATGATTTCATGTATGCTGCAGTCGGATGGCACCCGGTTGATGCCATAGATATGACCGAAGATGACTTACAATGGATCGAGGAGCTATCCAATCATCCAAAGGTCGTGGCCATTGGTGAAATGGGACTTGATTATCATTGGGATAAATCCCCTAAAGATATTCAAAAAGAGGTATTCAGAAAGCAAATCCGATTGGCGAAAAAAGTGGGGCTGCCCATCATCATTCATAATCGCGAGGCGACGGCAGATATCGTGAATATTTTGAAGGAAGAAGAGGCCTCCAGTGTGGGCGGCATCATGCATTGCTTTAGCGGCAGTGCGGAAACGGCCTTGGAATGCGTTGATATGAATTTTTATATTTCGTTAGGTGGTCCCGTGACCTTTAAAAATGCCAAAAAACCAAAAGAGGTAGCAGCTGCCGTGCCTTTAGACAGGTTGTTGATCGAGACCGATTGTCCATATTTGGCACCGCATCCTTTTAGGGGTAAACGTAACGAACCTTCTTATGTGAAGCTGGTTGCCGAACAAATCGCGGAAATCAAACAGTTATCGATAGAGGAAGTTTCCAAGACCACGACGGAAAACGCCAAAAAATTATTCGGCATTAACTGACAGCTTTTTTGACAATTCCCATCGGGATTCGCTAGCGAAAATCGCATTTTTTTGGATTTGAACCAATCTCACTCCCTTTATGGGCTTATTATGTCGAGAAGTCGCCCTTTCCTTTTGATTCCGTACTATGCATAATAGGTAGTAATTTCCTGAATGAGAAGTGAATGGGTTGACAGCTTGATAACTAAGTCTATATAATCACCGGGAGGAAGGAGGAGTTTTTCATTCTATTAAAAACTATGAAAAGCCTTATTCCCAAACCGCTTGGGAAGAAGAGAATGGCAATGGCCATATGCAGTGCGATTCTTGTTTCTGCAGCATTGGGATTACTAATCCATCAAGGAACGAAGCATACAGTCACAATCATGCTAGACGGAAAAAAAGAGGTAGTGCGGACACACGCGGCTACTGTAAATGATATGTTGAAAGATTTAGAGATTACCGTTCAAGCCGCGGATTATGTCCACCCATCAGGAGAAAGTAAGGTGGGCGATAATTTAGAGGTGGTCTATAAGCCTGCACAAAAAATCGTCATGAATGAAGATGGTAAAACCGAGGAAGTTTGGTCGACGGCTGATACGGTTAACGAATTTTTACAAGAACAAGATCTTAATCTGAAGGAACAGGATAAGATCACGCCTTCAAAAGATACGAAGCTAAAAGAGAATATGGAAGTTGCCATAGACAAAGCCTTTTCTCTGAAATTGGTGGTAGGCGGTAATGAAAAACAGGTATGGTCAACTTCGACTACTGTCGCTGACTTTTTAAAGCAACAAGGAGTAAAACTCAATGATTTGGATCGAGTTGAGCCAGAACTAGCCAAGAAAGTTGAAGCTAAGAATACGGTAAACGTAATTCGAATTGAAAAAGTCACCGATGTAGTGGAAGAACCAGTTGACTTTGCTGTCATTACGAAAAAAGATGACTCCTTATCAAAAGGGAAAGAGAAAATTGTCAAAGAGGGCAAAGACGGACTCATTTCCAGGAAATTCGAAGTTGTCAAAGAAGATGGCAAAGAAGTCAAAAGAGAATTACTATCAGAAAAAGTCGTGAATGAAAAGCAGGATAAGGTTGTGACGGTCGGAACGAAAACGACGGTTGCCCAAGCCTCACGCGGCGTAACCAACGTCAGTTCGCCAAATGGAAAAGAGATATACGTTTCATCAACGGCCTATACGGCCAGTTGCAAGGGCTGTTCAGGTGTCACGTCTACAGGGGTGAATCTCAAGAGTAATCCCGGTGCAAAAATCATTGCTGTCGATCCAAGCGTAATCCCCTTAGGGTCGAAAGTCTATGTAGAAGGCTATGGCTATGCAGTGGCTGCTGACAAAGGCGGCGCCATCAAGGGGAATAAGATCGACGTTTTCTTTTCCTCGAAAAATGACGCCTACCGTTGGGGTGTAAAGCAAGTGAAGATTCGCGTATTGGACTAATAAGGTTTCTCTCGCAGGAGATGAATTCGTCTCCTGTTTTTTGACGTTTTATTTTCCATTTGTTGAAAAACCTCATGTAAAACTGTTTTAATAAGATAGACGTGTTAAAACCGATAAGATGTGATGATGGACGTGACTGGATCCCGTTGCCCAGTCCCCGATTTACATTCAGCGAATGGGCAGGCATCTTCCGGTGACCCAAGTGTATGTATCAAGAGCGATTCAAAGCGTTTTCGCTTTTCTGTATGGAGGATAACATGAAAAAAATCAAAGAAATCATTGTTGTAGAAGGTAAGGACGATACCGTAGCGATAAAAAGGGCTGTTAATGCCGATACGATAGAAACGAACGGATCAGCGGTGAATGAATCATGTATTGAGCAGGTTAGGCTTGCACAACAGACCCGAGGTGCGATCATTTTCACAGATCCCGATTTTCCCGGTCAAAAAATCAGGAATATCATTTCAGAACAGGTAAAAGGCTGTAAACACGCCTTTTTAACGAAGAAGGAAGCCCTCCCTAAGTCGGGCAGGGGGATCGGTGTGGAGCATGCTTCCCCTGAGGCAATCCGTAATGCTTTGAAGGATGCACAATTGATGGATGAAGAGGCTTCGGAAGAAATTTCACAGCAGGATTTAATCGATGCAGGTTTAATAGGCGGTCCTGGTGCCAAGGAACGAAGGGAAAGACTTGGAACCATTTTGAAAATCGGATTCACCAATGGAAAGCAGTTATATAAACGACTGAAAATGTTCCAAATATCAACCGAGACTTTTTATGAAGCGATGATACAGATCAATCAGGAGGAAAACCATGAATAAGGATATTGCAACCCCCGTCAGGACGAAGGATATACTGAAAAAGTACGGATTCTCCTTTAAAAAGAGCTTAGGCCAAAACTTTTTAATCGATACGAATATTTTGAAGCGCATCGTCGATCATGCCCATTTGACAGAGGAAAGCGGAGCGATTGAGATCGGCCCGGGAATCGGAGCTTTGACGGAACAACTTGCGAAAAGCAGTAAAAAGGTTACGGCATTCGAAATTGATCAGCGTTTACTGCCGATCTTATCGGATACATTGGCCCCTTATGACAATGTGAACATCATTCACGGAGATGTTCTAAAGGCGGACGTGAAAAAGGTCATCGAGGAAGAATTCACTGGCTTCTCGGATATAATGGTCGTGGCAAATCTGCCGTACTACGTGACGACGCCAATCATTTTAAAGCTATTGTCCGAGAATCTTCCGATCAGGGGCATCGTGTGCATGCTGCAGAAGGAAGTGGCTGACCGAATTGCGGCTAAACCCGGAACGAAGGAATACGGTTCCTTATCGATTGCCATTCAATATTATACGGAAGCCGAGACCGTGATGATCGTTCCCAAAACGGTATTCATGCCTCAGCCTAATGTCGATTCAGCAGTAATTCGTCTTACTAAGCGGGTTAATCCTATCGTAGAGGTCCTTGATGAGGAATTCTTCTTCATTGTCACAAGGGCCAGCTTCGCGCAGCGCCGGAAAACGATTTTAAACAACTTAACGAGCCAGCTTCCGGATGGAAAAACGAAAAAAGAACTTATAATTGCTGCTCTCGAAGCATCGGAAGTGGATCCGTCCAGACGTGGTGAAACATTGAGCATTGCCGAATTTGGCCGCTTGAGTGATGCACTTTTGCCAAATTTCAAATAAGGAAATAGAAAAAATCGGAAGGGGGTCACTCCCAGCTTCCGGTTTTTTTGTTTGGTTGTTAATCCGCATAATGGCAACGGAACGATGAAGATGTTCGAGCCCACCTTTCACCATTCATGTTTGGCTTGCATAACTTAAGAGTGAAAATAAACTAGGGCGGGCTGAAAATAAGTCTTCTCATGGGGTGGGGCCATGAATATTCAAATAAACGATATTGTTGGTCGGGTTTCTTATAAATGTGACGTGCTGTTCCGGGTAATCGATATCCGTGATATTGCCGGTAGACGTGAAGCAGTCCTTTATGGGGAAGATATCCGACTGATCGCAGATGCACCTTTTCAAGATTTAATGATCATTAATGATCATGAAAGAAATGATCGCCAAAGGTCGAATGAAGCGTTACAAGAACAATCTTACCGCTTATTGACACAAGACCTTGAGCTGCAGCAGCAAAAAAATGGCTATCAATCCAGTAATGGTTATCGCTATAGCGGTGAATATTTTCAGATACCAGGCAGGGTCCTCCATGTTGATGGAGATGCATCTTACTTAAGGAAATGCCTTGATTTATACCAAAAATTCGGCATTCCGGTCAATGGTGTCTATTGCAATGAAAAGGAAATGCCTCAACGCATCGGGGGGCTGCTGGACCATTACAGACCGGATATCCTTGTTGTCACTGGTCACGACGCCTATTCAAAATCAAAAGGGCCGATGTCCGATATCAATGCTTACCGTCACTCAAACGACTTTGTCCAGACAGTGAGGGAGGCGAGAAGGAAGGTCTCGCATTTAGACCAGCTGATTATATTTGCCGGTGCTTGTCAATCTCATTTTGAATCACTTATCCAAGCTGGGGCAAATTTTGCGAGCTCTCCTTCGCGTGTCAATATTCATGCTCTTGATCCCGTATATATCGTCGGAAAAGTTAGCTTCACTCCTTATATCGAGAATATTCATGTATGGGATGTCCTTCGGAATACGTTAACGGGTGAGAAAGGATTAGGCGGGATTGAAACAAGAGGGGTGTTACGGACCGGACTGCCATTCAAGCCATTTCAGGAAGAATGAACGGGCTGCATTTTTAAAAGAATGCAGCCTGCTTTTAACTTAACAGGATTCGGAAACTCTCCTGGAAAACCTGTTAATTAAGGAAATGTCGACGAGAGATAACGATTTAGTTACGAAAATTCGGCTGATTGAATAACGAAATAGTTCGTTTACATATTTTTTCATTTCCCAGGATATAATAAAATTGTTCGCGATTTTGCCGAATTTCAGGAAAAAAATATTGACTACATTTTTAAGTGCTGATATAATTTATTATTTTGTTTGCGTATATTTGTAAATTGTGATATACTTAACTTAGTGAGGTGGACCGAAAATGCCAAAAACTCTAGCTGATATTAAAACTGCACTTGATTCAAACCTGGGTAAAAGATTGCTCTTAAAAGCAAATGGTGGAAGAAGAAAGACTGTAGAACGTTTTGGAACTTTGGCGGAAACTTATCCGGCTGTTTTTGTAATTGAGCTCGACCAAGATGAAAATGCGTTTGAAAGAGTATCTTACAGCTATGCGGATGTTTTAACGGAAACCGTAGAACTAACATTTTTAAACAAACAACAAGAGATGTAACTTAGAGGAGGCAGCGAACAATTGTTTGCTGCTTTTTGTTTTGGGTCGATGATCTCAAGAAACAAAATCGAAATTCCTAAAAGGTGTAATGAAATACGTTATGATGCAAACACTAGGGATGTGACAGCATGTGAAAGGGGTCGTTTCGCTTGAGCAGGAGAAAAGGGATTATGTCAGATGGTCTTAAAGAGGAATTGGCAAAAGAACTTGGATTTTACGATGTGGTCCAGAAAGAAGGCTGGGGAGGAATCCGGGCCAAGGACGCAGGGAACATGGTGAAGCTTGCTATCGAAAAAGCACAACGTCAATTGGTGAACAAAGAGTAAATTGAACACTAAATTGTAACATGCTGCCACATTTAAAGAAACCGGGCTCCCGATACAATGTATAGCACGATTCATTTTTGCTTACATTGTAGATAAGGAGTCTGGTTTTTTTTACGTAAGCAGAGAGGAGCTGCTCTTCCGTAAGCCTACTACATGTGTCCATTCGCCTCTTAAGGTATCTCTTAGCTTCAATACCTTGAAATTACGATGAAAAAACCTTTAGAATATAAACAAATATGATAGAATAGGACAAGAACTTTTAAGAACGTTAAAGTAGGTGGACATATTGAAGCTTATGGAAAAAGCCCCGGCTAAGATTAACTTGGCTTTGGATGTGCTTTTCAAACGGCCTGACGGGTATCATGAGGTGGAAATGATCATGACGACAGTCGACCTTGCCGATAGAATTGAACTGAAGGAAATAAAGGGAAACCATATACAAATTCTATCACATAATCGATTCGTTCCGGATGATCATCGGAATTTAGCTTATCAAGCCGCATTTATTCTAAAGGAACGTTTTGGGATCAAAAAAGGTGTTTCTATAACTATAGAGAAAAATATACCTGTAGCAGCTGGATTAGCTGGTGGAAGCAGTGACGCCGCCGCTACCTTGAGAGGCTTAAATAGACTGTGGAAGCTTGGGCTTTCCATGGATGAACTTGCGGAAATAGGAGCTGAGATTGGCTCTGATGTGTCATTTTGTGTATATGGGGGGACGGCATTGGCGAAGGGGCGCGGCGAAAAGATCACGCATCTGCCGGCACCGCCGAAATGCTGGGTCATTTTAGCGAAGCCGACAATCGGCGTTTCCACGGCTGATATATACAAAAGGCTCCAAATTTCAAAAATGGACCATCCGGATGTACCTGGAATGATCTCGGCCATCAAGGAAAACAGTTACCAGGATGTATGTGCTGGGTTAGGTAATGTTCTGGAGCAAGTGACATTGCAGTTATATCCAGAGGTTGCAAATATTAAAGATCAAATGAAGACATTTGGTGCAGATTCGGTATTGATGAGCGGTAGTGGTCCGACCGTTTTCGGTTTGGTGGAACATGACTCGCGGATGCAAAGAATATATAACGGTCTGCGCGGATTTTGTGATCAAGTCTATGCGGTTCGTTTATTGGGCGATCGAAACAATCTTGAATAGAAACGTACATTAATGGTATAGTTGCTATATAATATTCGGAATTCACAAAGGGGGTGTCTCAATGAAATTTCGTCGCAGCGAAAGGCTGGTCGATATGACCAATTATTTATTAGAACATCCGGGGGAGCTTGTCTCACTGACCTATTTTGCTGAAAGGTATAGCTCGGCTAAATCCTCGATCAGTGAAGATTTGACAATCATCAAGGATACCTTCGAACAGCGCGGGATCGGATCGTTAACGACCGTTCCAGGTGCGGCAGGCGGCGTGAAATATATCGTTTCCATCAAGGAAGGCGAAGCAAATGCCTTCATTGACGAATTATGCGAAACGATTGCCAGTCCCGAAAGACTTCTTCCTGGCGGCTATCTGTATATGACAGATATATTAGGGCATCCGCAAACCGTGAATAAGGTTGGCAGGATCATCGCTTCCATGTATGCCCGGAAAAATGTCTCTGTCATCATGACCATGGCAACCAAAGGGATCTCATTGGCCTATGCCGTGGCGAACTATTTGAACGTTCCGGTCGTCATCGTAAGAAGGAATAATAAAGTGACGGAAGGTTCTACGGTGAGCATCAATTATGTTTCGGGATCTTCAAAGAGAATTCAGACGATGGTGCTTTCGAAAAGAAGTTTGGTTGAGGGTTCGAATGTATTGATTGTGGATGATTTCATGAAGGCTGGGGGCACCATTAATGGCATGGTCAGTTTATTGGATGAATTCAAGGCGACAGTAGCCGGAATCGCGGTACTTGTTGAATCGGAGCATACCGAGGAATGCCTTGTCGAGGATTATGTATCCTTAATCAAGTTGACACAGGTAGTCGAAAGAGACAAAAAAATCAATGTCAGCCGTGGAAATTATTTTTCTAAAAAGGAATAGGGGGAATTCTTTCATGAAAACGATACATACGAATGAAGCACCAGCAGCAATCGGCCCGTACTCACAAGGCGTAATCGTCGATAAGTTATTTTTCAGCTCTGGACAAATACCGCTTACTGCTGCCGGTGAAATGGTGACGGGTGATGTCAAGGAACAAACACACCAAGTGTTCAACAACCTTCAAGCTGTATTGAAAGAAGCGGGGGCATCCTTGGAAACAGTCATAAAAGCTACTGTATTCATTAAAAGCATGGACGATTTCGGATCGATCAATGAAGTTTATGGAGAGTATTTTTCCAGTCACAAACCTGCACGATCTTGTGTAGAGGTTGCACGCCTCCCTAAAGATGCACTGGTGGAAATAGAAGTGGTTGCGCTCGTTAAATAAACGGGCGTTTTTTTAAATTTTAAGGGGCATACGTAATGGGTATTTTTCCTGAAATTTATGGATGTTTTCTATAATTATTGAAAACTAGGCTGAATTTTCTAAAAAAATTACAGATAATAGAAGGAGTTCACGATTTTTTGTTGAATATGTACTTTAAGTTTTAACAACAACAAAAAGGGATGGTGAGCTTAAATGGAAGTAACTGACGTAAGATTACGCCGTGTGACTACGGATGGTCGTATGAGAGCTATCGCATCAATTACATTGGATAATGAATTTGTGGTTCATGATATTCGTGTAATCGACGGAAACAATGGTTTATTTGTAGCAATGCCAAGTAAACGAACTCCAGATGGAGAATTCCGGGATATCGCTCATCCAATCAATTCCTCGACACGCGGTAAAATTCAAGAAGCTGTCTTGACAGAATATCATCGATTGGGAGAACTTGAAACTGAACTAGAGGAAGCTGGAGCTGGGGCTTCTTAATCAAATCTTACTCTTGACATTAAAATTTAAACTCGTGCACCTAGAGCCTACTTCATAAGTAGTGCTCTTTTTTAGTTTATTCGAAAGCGGCAGCCTTAGAACCCTTCCGATTTGCGTTGGTTCTTCAAAATTTAATTACCCTGCCTTTTTATTTTTCAAACCTTTTTAATGATTTTTTTCACTATCCGGTCAGTCCATTCATTTAAAAAAAGGGCGTTCAAGCGGATTGTAGCTGGTGAAGAACGGACGATGCAATGCTGCTTTAAAGAGTTCGCATAGGGTGTGTAGGCGTATCCCATCTTTTGAGATAAATCGGTGGAGAGAGCTTTCCAGGAGGGTGAGACTCGGTTTCTGCGTGATTATGCTCATGAAAAGAAGTGCCTAACAGGAATCTAGCATTTTTTCATGGAATTGAAGGCTGCCAAAGGATGAACCGTAAAGCAGAATGGCTAACGGAAATCGAATCTTTTCTGATTGGGGCGGTTGACAATAATATGTACTTTTAATTGTTACCTTGAAATGAATCACTATTTGAGATAATATTTTTAGTGGATAAAAAGGTGAAAATGGAGGCCTGTTATGAGTAATCGCTATGCAATAATATTGGCCGCTGGGCAAGGTACTAGGATGAAATCTAAGCTTTATAAGGTTTTGCACCCTGTTTGCGGGAAACCAATGGTACAACATGTTATCGATCATGTCAATCAACTTCAAATAGAAGATATTGTAACAGTCATCGGCCATGGAGCTGAAAAAGTTCAGGAGCAGCTTGGTGATTCATGCAAGTATGCCTTACAGGATCAGCAATTAGGTACGGCACATGCTGTCATGCAAGCGGAGGATGCATTATGCGGTAAAAGCGGAACGACCCTTGTAATTTGCGGTGATACTCCCTTGATCAAAGCAGAAACGATGGAAGAGCTCATAGCATTGCATGAGCAGAGTCAGGCGAAAGCAACAATTTTAACGGCTTATGCAGATAACCCAACTGGCTACGGAAGGGTCCTTCGAGGTGAAGGTGGCCTTGTAGAAAAAATCGTCGAGCATAAGGATGCCTCCGATGATGAAAGATATGTTAAGGAAATAAATACCGGTACATATTGCTTCGACAACCAAGCCTTGTTTAGCGCGTTGAAAAAGGTTTCAAATGAAAATGTCCAGGGCGAATATTACCTGCCGGATGTTATTGAAATTTTAAAACAAGAAGGCGAAACAGTGACGGCATTCCAATCCAGTGATTTCGAGGAGACATTGGGTGTAAATGACCGTGTGGCTTTATCGCAGGCCGAGCAGATATTACGGAAACGCATCAATGAATCGCATATGCGGAATGGTGTAACGATCATCGACCCACTGACTACTTTCATTGAAGCGGATGTGCAAATCGGGCAGGATACGGTCATCAACCCAGGATCATGCATCAAGGGGAACAGTGTGATCGGCCAAGATTGCTTGATTGGCCCGAATACGGAAATCTGCGATTGTGAAATTGGTGATGGAACGGAAATCTTCCAATCGGTCGTGCATGAAAGCAGGATTGGAAGTGCCGTTAAAATCGGGCCATTCGCTCATGTGAGACCTCATTCGGAAATTCACGATTCCGTTAAAATCGGTAATTTTGTCGAAATCAAAAAGGCCGTTTTTGGCAATGGAAGCAAAGCCTCGCATTTGAGTTATATCGGTGATGCAGAGGTTGGAGAGAATGTTAATATTGGCTGCGGATCTATTACCGTGAACTACGACGGTAAAAATAAGCATTTGACGAAGATTGAGGACAATGTCTTCATAGGCTGCAACTCTAATCTCGTTGCACCTGTGACAATAGGAGAAGGGGCATATGTGGCTGCAGGGTCAACCATAACGCAAGATGTACCGCAGGAAGCCTTGTCAGTAGCCCGGGCTCGTCAAGTCAACAAAGAAGATTATGTGAAGAATTTAAAATTCAATAAATAACCGACGGAGGTCATCATGTCAAATCAGTATTTAGATCCTAATTTAAAGGTATTCTCGTTGAATTCAAACTTTGATCTAGCTCAAGAAATTGCAGCTGCAATCGGTGTTGAACTTGGAAAATGCAGTGTAACCAGCTTCAGTGACGGTGAAGTCCATATTAATATTGAAGAGAGCATTCGTGGCTGTGACGTATATGTGATTCAATCAACAAGTCAACCAGTTAATGAAAATTTAATGGAACTTCTAATTATGATTGATGCTCTTAAACGTGCTTCAGCTAAGACGATCAATATTGTTATGCCATACTATGGTTATGCAAGGCAAGACCGTAAAGCACGCGCACGTGAACCGATTACGGCTAAACTAGTTGCAAACCTTTTGGAAACGGCTGGTGCCCATCGTGTCATCACTTTGGATCTTCACGCGCCACAAATCCAAGGTTTCTTCGATATTTTAATCGATCACCTTGTTGCCGTTCCAATTTTAGCTGATCATTTCAAAGAAAAAGATCTAAGTGATATTGTCATCGTTTCTCCTGATCACGGCGGTGTAACGCGCGCCCGTAAAATGGCAGATCGCCTAAAAGCGCCTATTGCCATTATCGATAAGCGCCGTCCAAGGCCGAACGTGGCTGAAGTCATGAACATCGTTGGTAATATTGAAGGGAAGACGGCAATCCTGATCGATGACATCATCGATACGGCAGGTACCATTACACTAGCTGCCAATGCACTTGTGGAAAATGGCGCTAAAGCGGTGTATGCTTGCTGTACTCATCCGGTCCTTTCAGGTCCTGCCATCGAAAGGATTCAAAATTCAACGATCAAGGAATTGGTCGTGACGAACTCGATCGCCCTATCCGAAGACAAGAAAATTGATAAGATCGTTGGACTTTCCGTAGCACCTTTGATTGCTGAGGCCATCATTCGTGTACATGAGGAACAATCGGTCAGCACATTATTCGATTGATATAAATAAATGCGCATACGTAAAAAATGGTGGGCCCTTAGGCTCACCATTTTTTAGGTTAATGGAACCAACATGGGGAAACGTCTAATTCTTAGTTGACAGGTTGGAATACTAATAATAAAATGAATATACAATTTTCATCCATTTTTATGAAATGGGAAATAAAGAAAAAAGCTGATCGGGCTACCGAAGGCTCCTTTTTACTTACCGATGAATATGAGGCATTTTGCTGTGCCTTTTTACTCATGGTAAAGAAAAGGAGCTTTTTATTTTATCTAAAAAGTGGGGGAAGGGTGTGCAGAATATGAAAAGAAAGCAAATATGGCTGCTGGCCATTTTTAGTGTCTTCTTGCTGGTGATAGGGGGGTGCGGACAGGAGAAAACCAGCTCCAAAAGTGGCAATGTAAAGGAATCGGCTAAAACGATTCGAATCGGTTATCAAAAATTCGGGACATTAAATATCTTGAAATCGAAGGGAGAGCTGGAAAAGCGTTTAAAAGATGCTGGATATACAGCCGATTGGACAGAATTCCCCGCAGGACCTCAGCTGCTTGAAGCCTTGAATGTCGGCAGCATTGATTTTGGTCACACAGGGGAGGCACCGCCGATTTTTGCCCAGGCAGCCAACGCTCCCCTTGTCTATGTTGCCAATCAACCGGCAAATCCTGCGGGAGAGGCCATAGTCGTACAAAAGGACTCCCCCATTAAAAGTGTAAAGGAATTGAAAGGCAAGAAGGTCGGATTGAATAAAGGTTCCAATGTTCACTACCTACTGGTCAAGGCTTTGGAGGAGGCGGGCCTTACACTGGATGATATTAAACCTGTCTATTTGCCACCGGCTGATGCAAGGGCCGCCTTTGAAGGAAATCAAATTGATGCATGGGTAATATGGGACCCTTTCTTATCAGCAGCGGAGTTGGAGCTTAAAGCGAAAACGATCCAGAATGGAGAAGGACTTGTCGCGAATCGTGAATTCTTTTTGGCTACCGAAACCTTTGCAGAGGATGAAGAGGCTTTGAACATCATAAAAGAGGAAGTGATAAAAATTGATAAATGGATCGAAGAAAATCCTGGCGATGTAGCTGAGTTTTTATCACCGGAAATAGGCATGAGTGTTGAGGCATTGGAAAAAACATTAAAAAGAAAGAAATACGGTCTGGAGGAGATTTCCGATTCCGTCTTGGATGATCAACAAAAAATCGCCGATACATTTTACAATCTCAAATTAATCCCAAGCAAAATAAATGTGTTAGATGCATCCAGTAAAAAGAACGAAGGGGGAAATGGAGAATGAAAGTTTTTTGGTTTTTACCATCACATGGGGAAAGTCGCTATTTAGGAACGACAAAGGGCGGGAGAGCGATTACACTTCCATATTTGAAACAAATTGCACAGGCGGTCGATCAATTAGGTTTTGAAGGAGCCTTGCTGCCGACGGGCCGGTCATGTGAGGATGCTTGGGTAGTGGGTTCCTCATTGATTTTGGCAACTGAAAGGATGAAATTTTTAGTGGCGGTACGTCCGGGATTAATGTCGCCGACCTTGGCTGCCCGGATGGCTGCTAGCTTCGATAGATTGTCTGACGGCCGTCTCTTGATCAATGTAGTTACTGGCGGGGACCCTGTCGAATTGGCAGGCGATGGCGTATTTCTTGATCATAAGGAACGTTATGGGCAAACGAATGAATTCCTTGATATTTGGAGAGAGGCTCTGGCAGGTGGAAAAGTTGATTTTGAAGGGGAGCACTTGAAAGTTAAAGGGGGCAATATCTTGTTGCCGCCGGTACAAAAGCCTTATCCTCCCCTTTATTTCGGCGGCTCATCAGAACCAGCCATTGATATAGCCGGAAAGCATATCGACGTGTACTTGACTTGGGGTGAGCCACCAGGGCAAGTAGCTGAGAAAATCGAGAAGGTACGTAAGAAGGCAGCGGAGTATGGACGAGAGGTTAGGTTCGGCATAAGGATGCATGTCATAGTGCGAGAAACGGAAGAGGAAGCATGGCAGGCGGCGGAGGAACTCATTAAATATGTGGACGACGAAATGATTGAAAATTCACAAAAAATATTCGAGCGCTTTGACTCAGTGGGCCAAAAAAGGATGTCACAACTTCATAATGGAAGCAGGGATTCGCTGGAAATCAGCCCTAACTTATGGGCAGGGGTCGGCCTTGTGCGAGGCGGGGCAGGTACGGCGCTAGTCGGCAGCGCCGAGAATGTGGCTGCCCGAATGAAGGAATATGAAGAGATCGGGATAGAATCCTTTGTTTTATCCGGGTACCCTCACCTGGAAGAAGCATACCGTGTGGCGGAATCATTATTTCCTTTGCTCCCGATTGAACAGCAGCAGGCATCCGTTTCAAAAGCGGTGAGCCCTTTCGGTGAAATACTGGCAAATGACCACTACCCTACAAAAGGAAGTGAAAGTGAAGATGCAGGAAAAGTTAAACAAAAAGCTCAATAAGTCATATTTCCTCTCATGGCTCGTCCCCCTGCTCTTGTTGTTAATTTGGCAGCTGCTGTCTTTGTGGGGAATTTTGTCGGAGCGAATATTGCCTGCGCCGACCGAGGTGCTTCAAGCAGGTGCATCGTTATTAAAAACCGGAGAGCTTGCAGATTATATCGGCATCAGTGCACAGCGGGCCTTCATTGGCTTTTTAATAGGCGGGTTCATTGGTTTTTTCCTAGGGCTGTTAAATGGAATATCCAACATCGCGGAAACATTATTCGACACCTCCTTGCAAATGTTGCGTAACATACCGCATTTAGCGTTAATACCGCTTGTGATCCTTTGGTTTGGGATAGAAGAAGAGGCCAAGATTTTTCTTGTAGCCTTGGGAGTCCTTTTCCCTATCTATTTAAATACCTTTCATGGTGTGAAGTCGGTGGATAAAGATTTAATCGAGGCAGCGAGGGTTTATGGGCTTCATGGCTTTTCTCTATTCTGGAATGTGATTCTTCCGGCAGCCCTTCCTTCCATTTTGGTCGGTATCCGTTTCTCGCTTGGAATCATGTGGGTGACATTAATTGTCGCAGAAACGATATCCGCCAATTCAGGGATTGGCTATATGGCAATGAATGCACGTGAATTCATGAGGATGGACGTCGTTGTGCTTAGTATTCTCTTATATGCTTTATTAGGGAAAATATCGGATGTATTTGCCAAAATGGTCGAAAAAAGATGCTTGAGATGGCATCCATCATACCAATGAGGAGGCCTTTATGATGAAAAGTGGAAATTCGTTGGAGTTGCACGGCGTAGCAAAAAGCTTTGGTGATCATGATGTATTAAAGGGTGTTGACCTTTCTTTTAAAAAAGGGGAGTTCGTGGCCGTCGTCGGCAAGAGCGGATGTGGCAAGAGTACCTTACTGCGTCTTGTCGCTGGGCTGGATGAACCGACTGGGGGAAAGATCTTTGTGAATGGAATGCCACTGAACGGCTTGAATAAATCGTCACGGACGATGTTTCAGGACGGGAGGCTTTTCCCTTGGAAAAAGATCCTTCAAAACGTTGGTGTAGGCTTAAGTGGGGATTGGAAGCGGTATGCCATGGATTTACTGGAGCAGGTTGGCCTTGCCGACCGTGCGCATGAATGGCCTTCCGTTTTATCGGGAGGACAAAAACAAAGAGTCGCCTTAGCGAGAGCGTTGGTGAATCAACCTGACATTTTGCTTCTTGATGAACCATTAGGGGCATTGGATGCCTTGACAAGGGTCGAGATGCAACGTTTGATTGAAGAACTATGGCGGAAAAGGGACTTTACTGCCTTACTCGTTACACATGATGTCGAAGAAGCCGTTACTCTGGCAGATCGGGTCCTTTTGATCGAGGAAGGCGAAGTTGTCATGAATAAGGAAATCAATCTGCCTAGACCACGGCAAAAGGATCATCTTCAGTATGTTTCATTAGCTTCCCAAATCCTTAACAGAGTCATGCAAGTTGACGGAGCAGTGGGGAATAAGGCGATACATGCTTAGAAACCTACAATAAATTCACGGGTGGGTTTTCAATCGCGAGCCCTTTGTCAGCAGTTGTCCATGCCTGCCCTTTAGCCTTCCGATTTTTACCTTTCATGTTTAATGCCTGGTCATTTAGGGAAATGTAAAATATATAGAGAATCTTGCAATGAAAATAATAGGAAGGCGGAGGATGTATGAGTAACTTATTAGCTGCGAAAGAACGTACGGATTTAAAACATTCGAATTTAAGGAATTTGCGCGAAAGCGGAGAAATTCCAGCCGTGGTATATGGCAATCAAAACGGCAGTACGGCCATATCGGTCAATAATGGTGAGCTTCAGAAGACACTTAAGGAAATAGGCCGTAATGGCATCATTTCCTTGGATCTGGAAGGTAAGAGTTATAAGGTCATGCTCTCCGACTATCAAAAAGATCCGATAAAGAACCTCATTTTTCATGCGGACTTTTTAATCGTCGATATGTCTGCCCAATTACAGGCGCAAGTCCGCATTAATCTTGTAGGCACTTCTAAAGGCGTGAAAGATGGCGGAGTGCTTCAGCAATCCCTTCATGAAGTGACGGTCACGGCCAAGCCGAATGACATTCCTGATGCCATCGACGTTGACGTTACAGAACTTCAGGTAGGTGATACAATCTACATATCCGATATTCAATCGAATCAGAAAGTTACGATCGATAATGATGGAGAAGAAGTGGTTGCATCTGTTTTGGCCCCTCGTCAGGAAGAGGAAATAAATACTGGTGAACAGCAAGATGGCGGGATCCCTGAAAATGAAGAAGGAAGGGAAACGAAGCCCTCATCAGAGTCATGATGCCGAGATTAAACAATTGAATCGTGATATAATAGGCGTAGCTCTTACTGGAGTTACGTCTTTTCAACCTTTCGGCATATGGGTTTTACCGGGAATTAATTCCTTTATTTAGAATTTTTCCCTAATTAGTTCTCCGGTCGCTTGCAAGTCAGCTTGAAATTAGGGTACTATTTTTCTAAGGTCAATGACACTTGGAAATCTTCGTCCCGACGTAACACCATAAATAACCGTAACGACGGAGTGTGAATCATGAAAATTATTGTAGGGTTAGGAAACCCGGGGAAACAATACGAAAAAACCCGGCATAACGTCGGTTTTGAAGTAATAGATGAGTTATCCAGTAAATGGTCGATTCCACTTGATCAAGCAAAGCATAAGGGAATCTATGGTGTAGGGATGGTTAAAGGTGAGAAAGTTCTATTGCTTAAGCCCCTCACGTACATGAATTTATCAGGAGAATCGATTTCGGCAGTCATGCATTTCTTTAAGGTGGAAGTCGAGGATGTGGTCATTATTTATGATGACCTCGATTTGCCGCCAGGGAAACTTCGGCTTCGTCAAAAGGGAAGCGCGGGCGGCCATAATGGAATCAAGTCCACCATTGCTCATTTGGGTACGCAGGAGTTCAACCGGATCAGAATCGGGATTGGCCGTCCAATTGGCCGCATTCCGGTATCGGATTACGTTTTAGGGCGTTTTACGTCTGAAGAGTGGGATCATGTAGGGGCGACAATCGAAAAAAGTGCAGCTTCTTGTGAAGCCTGGATGGAAAAACCATTCATACAGGTCATGAATGAATATAATCAATAGGCCCTGAGTAGACATAAGTAAATAAGTAAAGAATAATATCTTCCTGTTTCGCTGAATAATTTCCCCTTATTTTTGTACATACTAACACTATTACAAAATAGGGGGTTACGAAATGGCTCTCCATTATCGATGCCGACATTGCGGAACTAAGCTAGGCTCAATCGAGGCACACTCATTGAGCACGGAGCAGTTAGGTTTTAACCAACTTACTGATGAAGAGCGACAAGAGATGATCGTTTATGATTCCGAGGGAGATATGCATGTAAAGGCAATATGTGAAGATTGTCATGAGTCGCTGCAACGATACCCTGAATTATATGAAAACGATTATATTATTCATTAGCGGGAGAGGGCTTTGGACAAAATCCAAAGCATTTTTCCGTTTGTCCATTTGTAAATACTCAATAAAAACCCGCTTGGTCGAAAGGGTCAGGTTCAAATACAAATATTATTTGGTTTTCGCATGATGAAGAGAGGGGGGAAAGAAAATGAATGGATTACAGAACTTGTTCTCTAAACAAGATGATGTTCATTCGTTGATAGCCGGTATCGATGAAGGGCTCAAAGAACAAATAGTTTCTGGTTTGACCGGTTCTTCGAGATCGCTATTGCTGGCTTCAGTATATGAAAAGACGAATAGGCCGATATTATTGGTCACCCATAATTTATTGCAAGCTCAAAAATTCCATGAGGACTTATCGAGCTTCATTCCTGAGGAAGAATTATATATTTATCCGGCCAATGAATTGATTGCGGCTGATTTAAGCGTGGCCAGTCCGGAATTAAGGGCCCAGCGTGTAGAGGCCTTGAATTTTTGGGCTGAAGGAAGGAAAGGAATTGTCATCGCTCCGATTCCGGGGGTTCGCCGAGTGCTTCCCTCAAAGGATATTTGGAAGAGGCATCAGCTTACCTTTAAGCTCGGTGAAGACATTGATCTAGAACCAACGCTGAATACATTTATATCCATGGGGTATAGCCGGTCTGAAATGGTAGCATCCCCAGGGGAGTTCAGCATTCGCGGCGGTATAATCGATATTTATCCGATTACGGAGCCTAACCCGATCCGTATCGAATTATTCGATACCGAAATAGATTCGATCCGGACGTTTTCAAGTGAAGATCAGCGCTCCATCGAGAAACTCAATAAGGTGATGATCGGCCCTGTAAGTGAAGCATTGCTCGAGCCAGAGCATATCCAAAGAATCATCACAAAGCTTGAAAGCGGTTTAAGTAAAAGCTTGAAGAAGCTTAAAGACGAGAAAGCGAAGGAACAGCTGGTTCAAACGATCGGCTATGAGCTTGAGCAGTTGAAAATGGGGGATAAACCTGACCAAATTTATAAATACTTAAGCTTGGCTTATGAAGAACCAGCTAGTTTGATAGATTATTTACCAGTCAATGGCTTGGTGTTCTTGGATGAAATAAGTAGAATCCAAGAAATCAATGATTCCCTCGAAAAAGAAGAAGCTGGGTGGTACACGGACCTTTTAAGTCAGGGACAGATCATTCATGATATAAAATTGGCCCATCCGATGCAGGAATTGATCATGAAATCCAGTAGGCCTTTTGTTTACCTTTCTTTATTTTTACGCCATGTACCGCACACTAATCCTCAGAATATCCTGAATTTTGCCAGTAAACAAATGCAGAATTTCCATGGACAGATGAATGTATTCAAATCTGAACTGGAGCGGTGGAAAAAGGGGAAATATACAATCGTCATACTTGGACAGGATGACGAGCGGGTTAAAAAACTGCATTCGGTTTTGGCCGATTATGATATAGAAGCTGCCGAGCTTTTTGATGCAAACAGCATCCTTCCGGGTAAAGTGCAGATTTTACGTGGCAGTCTTAATAGCGGGTTCGAATTGCCTATGCAGAAATTCAGCATCATCACGGAAACGGAATTATTCAATAAGAAATCCAAGAAATCGATCCGGAGACAGAAACTATCGAATGCCGAGCGAATCAAGAGTTATTCCGAGCTGAAAATCGGAGACTACGTCGTTCATGTTAACCATGGTATCGGAAAGTATCTGGGCATTGAAACACTCACGATAAATGGCGTTCATAAAGATTACTTACATATTCGTTATCAAGCGGATGACAAATTGTATGTTCCTGTTGACCAAATCGACCTTGTCCAAAAATATGTCGGTTCAGAAGGGAAGGAACCGAAGCTCTATAAGCTTGGCGGGACGGAATGGAAGCGTGTCAAAAGTAAGGTTCAGTCATCGGTGGAGAACATTGCCGATGATCTAATCAAGCTATACGCTGAACGCGAAGCTGCAAAAGGCTACGCATTTTCCCCCGATGGCGATATGCAGAGGGAATTTGAAACTTCATTCGCCTATAACGAAACGGAAGACCAATTGCGATCGATCGTCGAAATCAAAAAGGATATGGAACGCGAAAGGCCGATGGATCGCCTATTATGCGGAGATGTTGGTTATGGGAAGACGGAGGTGGCGATTCGTGCCGCCTTTAAAGCGATCATGGATGGGAAGCAGGTTGCCTTTCTTGTTCCGACCACGATTCTCGCCCAACAGCATTATGAAACACTAAGGGAGCGTTTTCAAGATTATCCCATATCGATTGGCCACATGAGCCGTTTCCGGTCAAAAAAACAGCAAACCGAAACGATCAAAGGATTGAAGGCTGGAACGGTGGATATAGTCGTTGGCACCCACAGGATCTTATCCAAGGATATCGTCTATCGTGATTTGGGCTTGCTTATCATTGATGAGGAGCAGCGCTTTGGAGTTACGCACAAGGAAAAGATCAAACGACTAAAAACCAATGTCGATGTCCTGACATTGACTGCGACCCCCATTCCAAGAACACTTCACATGTCGATGCTCGGTGTTAGGGATCTATCCGTCATTGAAACACCGCCTGAGAATCGTTTTCCAATCCAAACGTATGTTATGGAGTATAATGGCTCGTTGGTAACGGAAGCGATAGAAAGGGAGTTGGCAAGGGGCGGACAGGTTTATTTTCTATACAATCGGGTAGAAGATATAGCAAGAAAAGCAGAAGAAATTTCCATGTTGGTTCCTGATGCCCGGGTCACATTTGCTCATGGTCAAATGACAGAGCAAGAACTGGAGGCTGTCATGTTCGGCTTTTTAGAAGGTGAGTATGATGTGTTGGTGAGTACGACCATTATCGAGACCGGCGTCGATATACCGAATGTCAATACGCTTATAGTAAATGAAGCGGATCGAATGGGACTTTCACAGCTCTATCAACTACGTGGTCGTGTAGGACGGTCGAACCGGGTGGCTTACGCATTCTTCACTTATAGGAAGGATAAGGTTTTGACTGAAGTGGCGGAAAAACGACTTCAATCGATTAAGGAATTCACTGAATTGGGTTCAGGGTTCAAAATTGCGATGCGAGATTTATCGATCAGGGGAGCAGGAAACATTCTTGGTGCCCAACAGCATGGATTCATCGATTCCGTCGGTTTCGATCTGTACTCGCAAATGCTTAAAGAGGCGGTTGATGCGAAACGTAATGACCAGCCTGCCGAAGAAAAAAATACCCTGGAGATCGACGTTGAATTAGATGCGTATATCCCTGATGCCTACATAATGGATGGCCATCAGAAAATTGAAATGTATAAAAGGTTCAGAGGCATTGCTTCTCTTGAAGAAGTGGAGGAGCTGCAAGATGAAATGCTCGATCGATTCGGGGAGTACCCAGAGGAAGTCGCCTATCTATTCCTGATTGCCGAAATGAAGGTATATGCTTACAATGCCGGCATTGAAAGCATCAAACAATTGAAGCAGGAAATCAGCATCCTTCTCAGGGAAAAGGTAAGCAGCGACGTGGATGGGCAAAAAGTGTTTGGGCTTGGCTCGAAATATGGCCGGATGGTCGGCTTCGGAATGGATGGCAACAGAATGAAGCTAGTCTTGCATATCAAAGGTGTCGAGCAAAGCAAATGGCTCAATATCCTATTTGAGATGACGAAGGGCTTACAGCATGTAAAAAAAGAAACTCAAGCAACCAAAAACTAATCATGATTGATGGTCCTCTTGCAGTAAATGTTTTTAAGATACCATGGTAATAAAATGCAATTAAAAGAAAAATTTTTTCAAAGTGCATAGAACTTACCATTAGAAAAATACTATGTACAATAGCTGGTGATGATTATGCTACAAAAAGAGGATTTATCAAATCAATTAGATGAAAGTGAGGCAACATTTGATGAAAGCAACTGGTATCGTTCGCCGAATTGATGATTTAGGAAGAGTCGTCATCCCGAAGGAAATTCGAAGGACACTTCGCATTCGTGAAGGGGATCCATTGGAAATCTTTGTCGACAGAGATGGTGAAGTGATCTTAAAGAAATACTCTCCCATTAGTGAATTAGGCGATTTTGCAAGGGAGTATGCAGAAGCACTTTATGATAGCCTTGGAAACCCAGTTATGATATGTGATCGGGATACTTACATTGCAGTCGCAGGCGGCTCCAAAAAAGAATACTTAAATAAAAGCGTTAGTGAACTTGTCGAAAAAATCATGGAAGAAAGAAATCCAGTTTTGGAATCACCAAATGGACAAATTTCCTTCGTTGATTCAAATGATGAAGAAGTGCAATCGTATACTGCAGCTCCGATCATTGCGAGCGGCGACCCGATCGGTGCTGTCCTGATTTTCTCCAAAGAAAGCGCCATAGGTGAAGTCGAACAGAAATCTGTCGAAACAGCAGCAAGTTTCCTAGCCAGACAAATGGAACAGTGAGCTTGGACATGCCATTATATTTTTAGATGCAAAAAGGGCAGCGATCGCTGTCCTTTTTGCTTTTCATAACGACTGAATGTAATCTATGGGAAGGGCCCATGAAAATGGAGCAAATTCTCCGTAAGTGAATATGGAAAATCGTATACAGTATCGGTGCAAATGAAAAATCCTCCCAAAAATTATGCTATAATAACTACCACATATGAGTGAAAAGAGGAAAAAGAATGGCTGAAAAGCCTAATAAAACGTCAAATGAACTTTTTCGAGGTGCGTTGATTCTTAGCGCAGCGGCAATCATCGTAAAAGTTTTGAGCGCGGCTTACCGCATACCTTATCAAAATATTGCCGGTGACATCGGATTTTACATCTATCAACAAGTATATCCCTTCTACGGTGTTGCTTTAACGTTATCGACACTGGGCTTCCCTGTCGTCATATCCAAGCTGATTGCAGAACGGGAGACTTCGAATAACGATTTTGCGGTCAAGGACATTCTAGTGTCTTCCTTCCTCGTCTTGAGTTCGATAGGAATCATCATGTTTGCAGTATTGTTCCTTGGTGCTGATTGGATTGCCGGCTTGATGGAAGACCCAAAATTAAGCAGTCTGCTGAAGATCATTGCCTTTTCCTATTTAATAATGCCGGTATCCTCAGTATTGAGGGGCTACTTCCAAGGAATAAATGATATGTTCCCAACGGCAAGTTCGCAAGTTGCTGAACAATTCATCCGGGTATTGACGATATTGGTGCTGTCCACATTATTCGTGCATCTGGGTTACTCTCATTATGTGGTCGGCAAGGGGGCTGTCTTCGGATCGATTGCCGGCGGCATAACAGGTCTTGCATTGCTCCTTTTTTTCATTATCTTAAAAGAAGAATGGCAGCTTTTCTTGCGAATGGATATTAAACCAGTGAATTTCGTTAAAATATCCAAAGCCTTGGTCTTTCAAGGCTTGGCCTTTTGCATAACGGGCCTGATTCTCATCCTGTTTCAGTTTGTCGACTCGCTGCACTTATATTCCTTATTAAGGGAAACGGGTATGGGGGAAGATGAAGCAAAAGGGTGGAAAGGGGTATATGACCGTGGTCAGCCTTTGCTTCAACTAGGGACTGTTGCAGCCAATTCTTTTGCATTGGCGCTTGTGCCTGTAATATCCAGCTTCCTCCAAAAGCGTGAAGAGCATGAATTACTCAATAAAATTAAGTTGGCTCTTCGTGTAAGTGCCTCGCTGGGCCTGGCGGCAGCGGTTGGCCTGGCGGTCATGATGGGTCCGGTCAATCAAATGTTGTTCACGGATGCCAAAGGGACGGTTACTTTAGCCATTTTTTCATTATCGATTTTATTCTCCTCCCTCATCATGACGACGGCTGCTGTGATTCAAAGCCTCGGGTATTCGGTCGTACCGGTGATCATTACGATCGTAGGTGTGTTCAGCAAGTGGATGTTGAATCTTGTTCTGGTGCCTTCATACAAAATCGCCGGTGCTGCCTCGGCGACAGTATTGGCCTTCATGGTCATGTCAATATTATTTTATGCGGTATTGAGAGTGCATATCAAAAAGCCTTTAATGGAAGGGAAGTACATATTCATCATCGTTAAGAGTGCGATCTACATGGCTATGGCAGTTCTGCTATTCAATGCCTTGTTTCACATGATGTTCCCAGGTGAGGACAGGCTGCTTGCCGCGATTCAGTCGTTGATCGGTGTAGCAATCGGGGCAGCCGTCTTTATTGGGAGCGCCATACGTGCAGGTTTGTTTGAGGAAGAGGAGCTTTCGCTTATACCTTTAGTATCCAAGCTTAGACGATTTATAAAAAAGAATAGAGGTAAAACTATATGAATGAGATAACGATAATCGGCCTCGGTGCAGGGGACTTGGATCAGCTTCCGCTAGGGATTTATAAAAAATTGACAAAAGCCGGACGATGCTTTTTAAGGACGATCGATCATCCGGTGATTGCGGATCTGAAAGGGGAGGGCATCCATTTCACGTCTTTCGATTCGATTTATGAAAAGCACGACCAATTTGAAGCGGTATATGAAGAAATTGCCGGGACACTATTACAAGAAGCATTAAACCACTCCGTTTTATATGCGGTTCCTGGTCATCCGATGGTTGCGGAAAAAACGGTCCAGCTCCTGCTTGAAAAGGGACCTGAGCTTGGAGTGGACATTAAGGTGGAAGGCGGACAAAGCTTCTTGGATCCTCTGTTCCAGGCTGTTCGGATAGATCCGATCGAAGGGTTCCAGCTGTTGGATGGAACGGATCTCTCGCCCAATGACTTGCACATCACCCAGCATATGATAATCGGGCAGGTGTATGATGCATTCAGTGCGTCCAATGTGAAGCTCACTTTAATGGAGAAGCTTCCGGATGATTACGAGGTATTCATCGTCACAGCGGCTGGCAGCAGCCAGGAAAAAGTGACGAAATGCTCTTTGTTCGAGCTCGACCGCCAGTTGGAGTTAAGTAACTTGACGAGTGTATATGTCCCGCCTGTAAAAGAAGAAGCGCTGCAATATCGGGAATTTTCCAAGCTGCGGCAAATCATTGCCCAGCTTAGGGGACCTGACGGTTGTCCTTGGGATAAGAAACAAACACATGAAAGCTTGAAGAAATACTTGATAGAAGAGGCCTACGAGCTTATTGATTCGATTGATGAACAAGACGATGAGGGAATGGTCGGCGAGCTTGGGGATGTCCTCCTTCAAGTGATGCTCCATTCGCAAATCGGTGAAGATGAAGGCATGTTCACGATAGATGATGTGATCGAGGGCATCACAGCCAAAATGGTCCGACGCCATCCCCATGTATTCGGAGATGTTGAAGTGAATGGCGAGGAAGACGTAATGGTGAACTGGCAGAGAATCAAAGCGGAGGAAAAAGGCAGTGAAACAACACTCCAGCCTTCGATCTTGGACGGAATCGAAAAATCCTTGCCAAACTTGCTTCGCGCCGAAGAATATCAAAAAAGGGCTACAAAGGTTGGCTTCGATTGGGACGAGGTTTCCGAAGCCTGGAAAAAGGTTATAGAGGAAGTGCAAGAATTAGAAGAGGAAATGGTATCCCCGAATCGTGATATTGAAAGAATTCAGTCGGAGCTTGGCGACCTCTTTTTTGCGCTTGTCAACATTTCACGTTATTATGACATACAAGCGGAAGAAGCCGTCTACAAAGCGAACCGGAAATTTTACCAGCGTTTTACATATATAGAACAATCCATCCTAAAGGCAGGCAAAAAGTTCGAGGATCATACTTTGGAGGAGCTCGATTCATACTGGGATGAGGCAAAGGCCAAAGGACTTTAATCAAAGGGGAGAAAAAGAATGTCGATGAGATTGGATAAATTCCTAAAGGTATCAAGGTTGATCAAGCGCCGCACACTTGCGAAGGAAGTTGCGGACAAAGGGAGGATCACGATTAATGGGCAACAGGCGAAAGCAAGCTCGAATGTGAAGGATGGCGACGAATTAACGGTACGTTTCGGTCAAAAGCTGGTGACGGTACGAGTCGATAAAATCCAGGAAACGACGAAAAAAGAAGCGGCTGCCGATATGTATACGATCGTGAAGGAAGAAAAGCTGGCAGAGGAGTAAGGACAGGCTTGGTTCTATTTCCCTTCCTACCGACATACACTTGTACAAAATCAGTGGTACTGTGAGGGATGGGAAAATGAGCCAATATAATGATCAGAATGCTGGTTACACAAAGGCAACGACCCAGGAGCATGATGTAACGATGAAAGGTCGCCGTTTACTGGAGATTACCGGTGTCAAGCAAGTGGAAAGCTTTGATAATGAAGAGTTCCTGCTCGAAACGTCCATGGGATTCCTCTCGATACGGGGGCAAAACCTGCAAATGAAGAATTTGGACGTCGATAAAGGCATCGTCTCCATCAAAGGGAAGATTTTTGACCTTGTTTATCTGGATGAGCAATCAGGGGAGAAGGCTAAAGGCTTCTTTGGCAAATTGTTCAAATGACCTTATCGATCCAATTTTATACGTTGCTAGCGATGATTGGCATGGGCAGTGGTTTTGGAGCTGCCCTGGATACGTATAGCCGGTTTCTGAAGCGTTCAGAAAGGAAAAGGTGGATTGTGTTCATCCATGATTTCCTTTTCTGGATCATTCAAGGTCTCCTTATTTTTTATGTTTTATTTTTAGTGAATGAGGGAGAGCTTCGCTTCTATTTATTTTTGGCCTTATTTTGCGGTTTCGCTGCTTATCAAGCATTGTTCAAAGGAGTATATCAGCATTTTTTGGAGTTTTTGATCCGTCTGGTGGTAAAGTTGACAAGATTTATAACCAATTCTGTTCACATGCTGATATTTCTTCCGATAAAATGGGTATTGGTATCCATACTAGCCATTGCCGTGGGATTAGGGAAATTCGCCTTGGCATTGTTAAAATGGGCTGGGAAAATCGTTCTGTTCATTTTAAATATATTCTGGAAGCCGATAAAATGGATGTTGACCTTTATATGGAATTTAATGCCGGTTTTTGTTACGAAAAACGTCGGGAAGTTTTATAATAAAGGAAAAGGGATTTTATTGAAAATAAAGAATTCTATAAGTAGAACGCTGAATGGATGGAGAAATAAAAAGAAATGATGAGAGGAGTGATAAAATATGAGTAGCCTTCGTAAAAGGAAAGTGGCAAAAATAGAAAATGCCTACGTCGCCCAACAAGAGAAAAAAGTACAAACCGTAGAAAAAAAGAAGCGTGGTCTAATGCGCAGACTGACTCTTTATTCAGTTTTTGCGGCTCTCTTTTTAATTTTGGCTGTTACCACCCTCATTACGCAAAATGGTGCACTGGATGAGAAAGTGCAACAGAAGAAGGAAATGCAGGTAAAGCTGGCTAAATTGGAAAATGATGAGACCCTACTTAAAGAAGAAATCGTAAAGCTCAATGACGACGATTATATTGCGAAAATAGCCAGACGAGATTATTTCTTATCGGACAATGGCGAGATCATTTTCACCCTTCCAAAAGGAAAGGAAGATAGTGACTAATATTGACACTGTTTTTTTACTTTCGTTATAATATAGTGTATGAAGAGATTTTTTAACATTTCTAAGGAGGAACATTTTTTTTATGTCAATCGAAGTAGGCAGCAAGTTACAAGGTAAAGTAACAGGCATAACTAATTTTGGTGCATTTGTTGAGCTCCCTCAAGGTTCTACCGGTCTCGTCCATATCAGTGAAGTGGCTGATAATTATGTCAAGGATATCAATGACCATTTAAAAGTGGGCGATACTGTTGAAGTGAAAGTCATCAATGTAGAAAAAGATGGCAAGATTGGCTTGTCCATAAAAAAAGCGATAGACCGTCCTGAAGGTGAGCAAAAACCTGCATACACACCACGTCCGCGCCAAGGAAGAGGGAATGACAGCCGTTCCAAAGACTTCCGCTCAAAAGGTAGTAGTTTTCAGCCAAAGGAAAACTTTGAGCAAAAAATGGCAAAATTCTTAAAAGATAGCGAAGACCGCTTAACGACCCTCAAACGTAGCACCGAAACGAAACGGGGAGGCCGAGGGGGAAGACGCGGATAAACCTGCTGCTGAAAATAATAGTTTAGCAACTTTTCCTGTGAATACTTTCATAGTGTAGATAAAGGCAGGCAGCTTGCTTGTCTTCTTTTAATTGTATAAATGACAAAAAAAAAAGCGCCCCTTCACACTGATTCGGTTAAGTGTGAAGGAGCGCTTTTTTGGCATTTGGATGACCCGTACGGGATTCGAACCCGTGTTACCGCCGTGAAAGGGCGGTGTCTTAACCGCTTGACCAACGGGCCATGAATTAAAGTAAGGATAGCGGCAGAGGGGATCGAACCCCCGACCTCACGGGTATGAACCGTACGCTCTAGCCAGCTGAGCTACGCCGCCATAATGGTAAGTGCTACTGAAGCACAAGTTATATCTTACATTCGTGAAGAAAAAATGTCAATAAAAAAATTAAAGATTGTCCATTTCCGATTTTTGATGATTTATTCAGGTTATTTTCCGCAAAAATAACCTAAAAACTTTGCTTTTCTTCAAAAAAAAGGGAACGCTCGTTTCTGTATTGGGGAAAACGCTACAAAAACCTGTATACAAATGCTTGTTCAAGAAGAATTTCGTCGAACGTTTATCCAATCTTATTTTAAAATTCTGACAAAATATTGACAATGCCCTCTTTATAATAAAAATCACTAATACGAATGGGGTGTTGAAATGGAAAAAGTAGAAAGACCAATGTTGGAACCTCTTGGAGATGTGCAATTAAAAGAAGCGAAGGCAGGGGCCATCAATTGGATTCAACAGCTGCAAATGAAATCGGAGGATATATTCATAAAGAAGGGTATCTCTTTAGCCATTATCGGTTTTTTATTGGGACGAGCATTAATACTATCTCAACTGGCACCATTCGGACTTCCGTTTTTCGCAGCCGTATTCCTCATGAGGCGTGACAGGGCCCCACTAGCACTATTCGGATTGATTGCAGGAGGGCTCACCGTTCACTATTCCAATAGTTTGGTCATATTTGCATCGGCGTTCCTGCTCCTGCTTTTTCATAAGATCAAGAAGCCCGCCGTCGAAGGACAATTCAAGACGATGTCGATGTACGTTTTCGCTTCACTATTCCTGGTCAATCTGGCCGAGCAATATCTGGTGTTCCGAACGATTCAGCTGTACGACCTGATGATGATAGGGGTGGAGGCGGGACTCGCCATGATATTAACCTTGATTTTCATCCAGTCCATCCCGCTTCTGACGATCCGCACAAAATCACAATCATTGAAGACGGAGGAAATCGTCAGTATCATCATCTTGCTGGCATCGGTGATGACAGGAACGATCGGCTGGATGATATATGATCTTTCACTCGACCATATATTCTCAAGATACTTGGTCCTCCTCTTCGGGCTGGCGGGAGGGGCCGCCATTGGCTCCACTGTAGGTGTAGTAACCGGATTGATATTTTCCCTTGCAAGTATTGCCAGCCTTTATCAAATGAGCCTGCTTGCGTTTTCGGGACTGCTAGGGGGATTGCTGAAGGAGGGAAGGAAAATAGGGGTTGCAAGCGGTCTCTTGATCGCTACGTTATTGATAGGTCTGTATGGCGAGGGTTCCAATAATATAATGGTGACACTTTATGAATCTCTTATTGCTGTTGGGTTATTTTTATTGACACCATCATCGATCATCAACAAAATAGCGAAGCATATACCGGGAACTGTCGAGAATTCCGATGAACAGCAGCAATATGCCCGCAAGGTGAGGGATGTTACCGCTCAAAGGGTGGAGCAATTCTCACATGTATTCGAGGCGCTCTCGAATAGCTTTTCCCAGGTCGATGAAAGGGGAAGATTGGAGGAAGATGAAAAAGAATTCGATTACTTTTTAAGTAATGTAACGGAAAAGACGTGTCAGCTCTGTTTCAAGAAGGAACAATGCTGGGCCAAAAACTTTAATACAACCTATGACGGCATGCAGGAAATCATGCTTCAATTAAGTGAAAATAATGGGCAGCTCCCTCAAAAAACTGCAAAGGAATGGGGGAAATATTGCACCCGCGGGCCACAGGTCATTGGGGCGATAGGCCAGGAGCTCACATACTTCGAGGCAAACCAAAAACTGAAAAGGCAGGTGAAGGAAAGCAGGAAACTAGTCGCGGATCAGCTGCGCGGCGTTTCTGCAGTGATGGATGATTTCGCCAAGGAAATTCAAAGGGAAAGGAAAAACCATCATTTACATGAGGAATCCATTATGGAGGCCATTCAGGATTTTGGCCTGCATATCGGTTATGTTGAAATTTATAGTCTGGAGCAAGGGAATGTCGATATAGAGATGAGTGTCCCATATTGTCAGGGCAGGGGGGAATGTGAAAAACTGATAGCGCCCATGCTTTCCGACATTTTAGGCGAAACGATAGTCGTTCATTCAGAAGAATGCGCAACATATCCAAACGGGCAATGTGAGGTGATATTTAGGTCAGCAAAAAAATTCACGGTCGAAACGGGTGTGGCTCATGCTGCCAAGGGGGGAGGGCTTGTTTCAGGAGATAGTTATACGACGATGGAAATCGGCTGCGGCAAATTCGCCATAGCCATTAGTGATGGCATGGGAAATGGGGAAAGGGCCCATTTTGAAAGCACGGAAACATTGAAGCTGCTGCAAAAATTCTTACAATCGGGAATAGAAGAAAAAATAGCCATTAAATCCGTAAACTCCGTTCTATCACTACGCACTACCGATGAAATATTTTCAACTCTTGATTTGGCAATGATCGATCTTCAGGATGCAAAGGCTAAGTTTTTGAAAATCTGTTCGATACCGAGCTTCATAAAAAGGGGAGATAAAATAATAAAAATCGAATCGAGTAACCTTCCGATGGGAATCATCCAGGATTTCGATGTTGATGTTGTATCGGAAGAATTGAAGGCGGGAGACATCTTAATCATGATGAGCGACGGGGTGTTCGATGGGCCCTCACATGTAGAAAATATCGAGTTCTGGCTTAAACGAAAAATCAAGGAAATGGAGACGGACGATCCACAGGAAATTTCTGATTTAATATTGGAAGAAGTCATCCGAACGAAAGGGATCATAGATGATGATATGACAGTGGTAACATCAAAAATAAAACATAATACACCGAAATGGGCTTCCATTCCCGTTTCATCAAAAAATAAAAAGGCTCAGTAGCCGTTTATATAAAGCATATTAGAATTCACAAACGAGGTGATGGATTAGGTGGACGGGTAAAAGGTAAAAAGGTTGAACGCTCAGGGAGCTCTCCCTGAATCTAGTCGATGTGTTTTGCGTATAATATCCCCTTTTTTAGTCAATTATGGTAACAGATTGAAAAGAAGGGAGAGCAAAACATGAAAGCAGGAACATTAAGACAGATTTTGCTTATTACCGACGGATGTTCGAATCATGGTGAGGAGCCATCCGCCATGGCTGAACTAGCAAGGGAGCAAGGCATAACCATCAATGTCATAGGCGTGATGGAAAATGATGTGATTGATGAAAAGGGACTGAAGGAAATCGAGAAGATTGCCGGCTCAGGAGGCGGTGTAAGTCAAATCGTCTATGCCCAGCAGCTGTCCCAGACCGTGCAAATGGTGACCCAAAAGGCAATGACTCAAACCATACAGGGAGTTATCAATCGTGAACTTCAACAAATACTGGGAGATTCCAGTACGATGGAGGATCTCCCGCCGGAAAAACGAGGCGAAGTGATGGAGGTGGTCGATGAGCTTGGGGAAACAAGCAAGCTTGAAGTATTGATCCTTGTAGATACAAGTGCAAGCATGAAACATAAGCTTCCTACCGTAAAAGATTCCTTATTGGACCTTTCCCTCAGTATGAATGCAAGAATGGGTGACAGCCGATTTTCCGTATTCGTATTTCCTGGGAAAAGAAAAGATGTGGAAAAATTGCTGGATTGGACCCCAAACCTTGAAGCCCTGACGGCAACTTTTCCTAAGCTCAGTACGGGCGGGCTCACCCCGACAGGTCCGGCAATTCGCGAAGCATTGACCTATTTCAATAAAAAACGTTCATTGAGGGGATTGTTATCACATGATGATGAA
The DNA here is from genome assembly GCF_001645685.2 of Peribacillus muralis. Classification (NCBI taxonomy): domain Bacteria; kingdom Bacillati; phylum Bacillota; class Bacilli; order Caryophanales; family Bacillaceae; genus Peribacillus; species Peribacillus muralis. The sequence goes on from NZ_CP017080.1 coordinate 63,748, forward strand.
CAATACTTTGAGGAATCAATGTAAACTCCTGCCTGGCAGCTCAGTCACTGGAAAGTGGAATAAAAACCAGTACAAAATCATTAAGGAATTGGGGTGTGGCGCTAACGGCATCGTCTATTTGGTTGAAAACGGAAATCGTCATTATGCTCTAAAGCTCAGTGATAATGGGACGTCCATCATATCGGAGATGAATATCCTAAAATCCTTTTCAAAGGTCCAGGGGTCTACCCTTGGACCTTCCTTTTTGGAAGCTGACGATTTCATCAAATCAGGTAAGCAGCTGCCCTTTTATGTCATGGAATATATCCATGGACACGATTTTTTGCGTTTCATTGAAAAAAAGGGAGCGTCGTGGATTGGTGTCTTGATGCTTCAGCTATTGACGAGTCTATCAGCCTTGCATGCTAACGGCTGGGTATTCGGTGATTTAAAGCCCGAGAATTTGATCGTCACTTCACCAGCCTATAAGGTGCGCTGCGTCGATGTAGGGGGAACGACCCTGATTGGCCGATCAGTCAAGGAATTCACGGAATTCTTTGATAGAGGTTACTGGGGACTTGGTTCGAGAAAGGCCGATCCGCAATATGACTTGTTCGCTGTAGCGATGATCATCATCAATTCAGCCTACCCGGGACGTTTCCACAAGAAAGGTGAGGGGTATAGTCAGCTAAATGACTTGATTAAGCAGAAAAAAGACCTGCTCCCTTATAGAAAAATGCTGGATAAAGCGCTGCACGGGAAGTACGACTCAGCGCTTCAAATGAGGGAGGATTTAGTTGCTGTGCTAAGTAAGCAAAGCCACCAGAAAAAAACGGGGACGGTCAGGGCGGCGACGAGTCAGCCTGTGACAAGGCAGGCTAGGAGGTCCCAAAACCATTCCAATAAAAAGAGGGGAGGACTTTTTGAGACTTTCTTACTCGTTGCGATCATATCGATGCTCTATGTTCTTTACATATATGAACAGTTGTTATGATATAGTTAATTAACGAATATCATGAAATAGTTGATACCATTTCATGTTTTGAAACGTATTAACTATCATTACCTGTTCATAAAGAAGGAAGATTGTATGATAAAGGAAAAAGTTCTCAACACTATCTATAGAAATGAATTGATCCAGGAAAAGACGAAATTGGTCGTAGGTGTTTCAGGAGGTCCGGACTCGATGGTCCTTCTGCATATCCTGAAGGAAATCCAACCGCTTTTTCAATACGAAATGATCGTTGCAAGTGTCGACCATATGTTCCGCGGTGAAGAATCATATGAAGATTATCAATATGTCGAGCGAATATGCGCACGATGGGGCATCGCCTTTGAAGGGAAAAGGATCGATGTCCCTGCCCGGATGAAGCTTACGGGGGAAAGCTCCCAAATAACGTCAAGGAAGCTACGTTTTGCTTTCTATGAAGAAGTCATGGATAAGCATAAGGGCGAAACACTCGTGCTGGGACATCATGGAGATGATCAAATCGAAACGATGCTCATGCGTTTAACCAGGGGGGCGACGGGAAAGGCGCGGGCAGGCATTCCCATAAAGCGGCGCTTTCACACGGGCCAGCTGATTAGGCCATTGCTTGAAATCACGAAGTCACAAATCATGGAGTATGCCGATCTTCATGGTATTGAACCGAGGCTCGACCCAAGCAATGATCAAGATACCTATCTCAGGAACCGCTTTAGGCACGAGGTCCTACCATTTTTAAAGCAGGAAAACGGAAAGGTCCATGAGCACTTCCAGCGTTTCAGTGAAGAGCTTTATGATGATGAGGCGTTTTTGTCGAACCTCGTTTCAAGTAAAATGTCCAACGTATGGATCAAGCGGGACGAAAATCAAGCGGTCATTAAGATTGATGAGGTCCTCGCGATGCCTAAACCTTTACAAAGAAGAGCGATTCAACTAATATTAAACTATCTTTATTTGGAGAGACCTTCATCGCTTTCAGCATTACATATTGATCAACTTTTAGTTTTGTTTTTTAATCCTCAACCATCTGCAGAATTGCATCTTCCGGAGGGCTTGATTGCGGAAAAATCATATCAAACTTGCATCTTTCGATTTTTTCGGCAAAAAAGCCAAAAATATTCCCTTAAATTACAAATTCCCGGTGAGACTATTCTTCCGAATGGATATAAGATTAAAGCGCACTATATAAAAGAGGAAATTCCGGCACTTAGGGGAAATCATTCTTTCATACTTCCCGAATCCGCTGTTCGGTTTCCGCTTGCCGTCCGAACAAGGAAAGAAGGCGAACGGATGGCAGTCAAGGGATTGTGCGGCACTAAAAAGTTGAAGGATATTTTCATCAATGAAAAAATCCCGATGCAGGAAAGAAATGTGTGGCCGGTCATCATCGATCATGCGGGGACGGTCATTTGGCTTCCCGGTATAAAGAAATCTGATGTTGAACCGGATATGTTTTCTGATGAAACATCTTTAATCTACTTAGAATATAAAAAAGCTTAATTCTTCATGGGGGGCAATCAATTACAATGACCATGCAAAACGACATTGAAAAAGTGTTAATCACAGAGGAAGAACTTCAAAAAAAAATCAGGGAACTGGGTGCACAGCTTGAGGCTGATTACCAAGGGAAGTTCCCTTTGGCTATCGGAGTGCTGAAAGGCGCTATGCCATTTATGTCAGACTTGCTGAAGCGTGTGGATACACATCTTGAGATGGACTTCATGGATGTTTCAAGCTATGGTAACTCAACAGTATCTTCCGGTGAAGTGAAAATCATCAAGGACCTTGATGCATCAGTGGAGGGCCGTGACATTTTAATCATCGAAGACATTATCGACAGCGGTTTGACACTTAGCTATCTTGCGGAGCTGTTCCGCTATAGAAAAGCTAAATCAATTAAAATCGTTACCTTATTGGATAAACCGACAGGCCGGAAAGCTGATATCACTCCCGATTATGCCGGATTTATCGTTCCTGATGCATTCGTTGTCGGATACGGTCTGGATTTTGCCGAAAAATATCGCAATCTCCCGTATATTGGCATATTGAAGCCTGAAATTTACTCGAATTGATTGTACCTGTCCGAAAGAAAAGACCAGATTAAAACAGCGGTGTTAAATTATTGTAATTCCTTAATTTTGTGTGATAGTATTTACTATAGTTTGTTTACCCGTGGGAGGAGGTAAGGGATGAATCGGATCTTCCGTAATACGATATTTTATTTACTGATCTTTTTGGTCATCATTGGGATTGTAAGCATCTTTAATAATAACAATGAACCAAACGTGAAAATGACCCAAGATGAATTCTATAAGCATTTGGAGAGTGGGGACGTTACATCACTTACGATGCAGCCCGAAAGCAGTGTCTTTGAAATCACTGGTCAGCTCAAAGGTTATGAGGAAAACAAGAAATTCGTGACGTATGTGCCGTTCAGTGAGTATTCGCAAAGCCGGATCAATGACGCTGCAAACAAGCTGGATAAAGACATCATCACTGTCGAGCCTCCAGAAAAGACAAGTGGCTGGGTGACATTTTTCACTTCCATCATTCCATTTGTAATCATTTTTATCCTATTCTTCTTTTTACTTAACCAAGCTCAGGGCGGCGGCGGTGGCCGCGTCATGAATTTCGGGAAAAGTAAGGCGAAATTGTATAATGATGATAAGAAAAAAGTTCGCTTCAATGATGTTGCCGGAGCGGATGAAGAAAAGCAGGAACTTGTGGAGGTCGTCGAATTCCTGAAGGACCCTCGCAAATTTGCCGAGCTTGGAGCCCGCATTCCTAAAGGGGTGCTCTTGGTTGGACCACCTGGTACAGGTAAAACTTTACTTGCACGGGCGGTGGCCGGTGAAGCAGGAACTCCTTTCTTCTCAATCAGCGGTTCTGATTTCGTTGAGATGTTCGTGGGTGTCGGTGCATCCCGTGTTCGTGATTTATTTGAGAATGCTAAGAAAAATGCACCATGTATCATCTTCATCGATGAAATTGATGCAGTGGGACGTCAACGTGGCGCAGGCCTAGGCGGCGGTCACGATGAACGTGAACAAACACTGAATCAATTGCTCGTTGAAATGGATGGATTCGGCGGCAATGAAGGAATCATCATCATAGCTGCGACTAACCGTGCTGATGTATTGGATCCGGCATTATTGCGTCCAGGACGTTTTGACCGTCAAATTACGGTTGGCCGCCCGGATGTCAAGGGCCGTGAAGAAGTGCTTAAGGTGCATGCACGCAATAAACCTTTGGCGGAAACCGTCGACCTGAAAGCGATCGCCCAGCGTACACCAGGCTTTTCCGGAGCCGATCTTGAAAACTTACTTAATGAAGCGGCGCTTGTGGCTGCCCGTCAAGATAAGAAGAAGATTGATATGTCCGACTTGGATGAAGCTTCAGATCGCGTCATTGCCGGACCTGCCAAGAAAAACCGTGTCATTTCCAAGAAGGAACGAAATATTGTCGCATGGCACGAAGCCGGCCATACCATCATCGGCTTGGTTCTCGATGATGCCGAGGTCGTTCATAAGGTTACGATCGTCCCTCGTGGTCAAGCTGGCGGATATGCAGTGATGCTTCCGAAAGAAGATCGTTTCTTCATGACGGAGCCTGAATTGAAAGATAAAATCGTCGGACTTTTAGGCGGCCGTGTATCCGAGGAAGTTACATTCGGTGAAGTGAGTACTGGAGCGCATAATGACTTCCAGCGTGCAACGGGCATAGCTCGCAGCATGGTCATGGAATATGGCATGAGCAAACTTGGACCGCTTCAGTTCGGTAATTCCCAAGGTCAGGTTTTCTTGGGCCGCGATTTCAATAATGATCAGAATTATTCAGATGCAATCGCATATGAAATCGATCTTGAAATCCAACGCATTATCAAGGAAGCGTACGAAAGATGTAAGAAAATCCTTACTGAAAATCGTGAAAAACTTGATTTGGTTGCTAAAACCTTGCTTGAGGTGGAAACACTTGATGCAGAGCAAATCCAAAGCTTATACCACAATGGTAAATTGCCAGATCGCGATTATACCGCTCTGAATGGCAATTTATCGGCTGATGATAATGTCAAGGTGAACATCAATACGAAGAAGGAAGAAAAAGAGGCCCTATTGGATCCATTGGATAAAAGGGGACCTGAGGACCTTGAAATAACGGAGGAAGGGCTTAATACCCCTCCGATCAATGAAGGGGCTCCTCAAGATAAGCCGCTTTCCTTCCCGAACGAAGATGACAATAAAAAGTCTTAATCCGACTAACAGAAAAGGGTATTTCCGCCTCGGAAATACCCTTTTCTTAACCCTTAAATGGTATGGAACGGGACTGGGATTTTTAACGGCATCCGAAAAGTGTGACTAATAGCGTATGAAAAAACAGTGTGGTATGATGTTGGAGAATAATTTACCGGAGTGATGAAACGATGATTTTTGTATTGGATGTTGGAAATACGAATATAGTATTAGGCGTATACGATGAAGATATTCTAAAATATCATTGGCGAATCGAGACTAGCCGCCATAAGACGGAAGATGAATATGGAATGGTCATAAAGTCTTTGCTGCAACATGAAGGCCTTTCGTTTGATCAATTCGATGGAATCATAATCTCTTCGGTAGTTCCGCCAATCATGTTTGCGCTAGAACGTATGTGCAAAAAGTACTTTGGCATAAAACCGCTAATAGTGGGACCTGGAATCAAAACTGGTTTGAATATTAAATATGAGAATCCCCGTGAAGTGGGTGCGGACCGAATCGTCAATGCCGTTGCAGGCATTCAGGAGTATGGAAGCCCTCTCATTATCGTGGATTTCGGCACGGCAACGACATATTGCTATATAAACGAGGATAAACAATACATGGGCGGGGCCATTGCTCCTGGTATTAACATATCTACAGAAGCGCTTTATTCGAAAGCTGCCAAGCTTCCAAGGATAGAAATCAGCCGGCCTGATGGCATCATTGGCAAGAATACGGTTTCGGCCATGCAGGCAGGAATATTATATGGTTATGTTGGACAGGTCGAAGGAATTGTCAACCGAATAAAGGAGCAAAGTAATCTGGAGCCAACGGTGATTGCAACGGGCGGATTAGCAACCTTGATTGCTAATGAGTCCACTGTGATTGATATCGTGGAACCATTTTTGACCTTGAAGGGATTACAGCTCATCTATAAACGTAATCGTGAGCAAGTGAAGAAATAAAGAAAATGTTTGAACAACATGGAAGGAGCGCTATAAAATGAAGGATTATCTAGTGAAGGCGTTAGGATATGAGGGACAAGTTCGCGCATATGCCGTTTCAACAACGGAAACCGTAGGAGAGGCACAAAGACGCCATTATACTTGGCCGACTGCCTCTGCAGCCCTTGGGCGTGCAATGACGGCCGGCGTGATGATGGGCGGCATGATGAAAGGTGAAGAAAAACTTACGATTAAAATCGAGGGCGGAGGACCAATCGGGTCAATCCTTGTCGATAGTAATGCAAAGGGCGAAGTTCGTGGATATGTCACGCACCCACAAACTCATTTTGATTTGAATGAACATGGAAAGCTTGATGTCAGGAAAGCGGTGGGGACGGACGGCCTGCTGACCGTCGTCAAGGATATCGGCCTGCGTGATCACTTCTCAGGTCAAGTTCCGCTTGTTTCAGGGGAATTGGGCGAGGATTTCACATATTACTTTGCCACATCCGAACAGGTGCCTTCTTCAGTGGGTGTTGGCGTCCTCGTGAATCCAGACAATTCGATTCTTGCTGCGGGCGGATTCATCATTCAATTGCTGCCTGGTACGTCTGACGAAACAATCTCCAAAATAGAGAGTCGCTTAAGCACGATCGACCCTGTTTCAAAAATGATTCAACGAGGTTTGACACCGGAAGAGATCCTAACGGAAATTTTAGGTGAGGGCAATGTGGCCATTTTAGAAAAAATGGATGTCGAATTTTCCTGTCAATGCTCAAGGGAGAGAATTTCCAATGCATTGATCAGCCTTGGAAAAGAAGAAATTCGGGATATTATCGAGACAGAGGGTAAAGCGGAGGCGCAATGCCATTTTTGTAATGAAACCTACCAATTCTCGAAAGAAGATCTTGAGGAGCTGGAAGAAGCAACACAAAAATAATTGATGGAGGAAAAGGTCTTGCCTAAACAAAAGCTTAGGGCGATTATTGCCGGCCTTGCCTTGTTGAACCTTTTGACTATCATCATCTTTGTCATAAAACCATTAATCTTCTCTAAATCCGTAATTGGGGAGGAAACGGCCGCCAAGGTTGGATCCAAGGATATTTCCCGGGAAGCATGGATTAATGAGCTTGAAAAGAGATATGGAGAAGACGTACTTGAGGAAATGGTGGATAAAGAGGTAGTGAAGCAGGCAGCAGAAAAATACAAAGTGAAAATTTCTGATAAAGAGATTGATCGTGAACTTAAAATGATGAAGACGATGTATGGAGCTGCGGGTCAGACTCTTAATAAAAGCACCGATCAGTTGAGGCAGGAAGTTCAATCGAGCCTCCTGCTCGAGAAGCTGCTCACCAAGGACGTTTCTGTCTCAGGAGCCGTCATGGAGAAATATTATGAAGAAAATAAGGACGTCTATCGGATTCCCACCACGTATCATATATCCCATATAACCACGTCTACGAAAAAGCAGGCGGAAAGAATCAGGCATGAATTGGAGAAAGGGGTCTCCTTTGAGGTGTTGGCTATGGAAAAATCCCTGGATGAATTCACCGCCAATCAGGGTGGTGATATGGGGTATATATCACAGGCTAACGAGCAGGTTCCTAAGGAATACATTGAAGCAGCAGAAAAATTACAAGCCAATAAGTGGAGTGAGGCAATCAAGACGGAGGATGGCTGGGCCGTTCTTTATCTTCATGAAAAAATTAAGGGCAAACAGTATAAATACGAGGAAGTTAAAGATAAAATACACCGCCAAATAGCTCTTGAACAGATTCAGGCACCCGTTTCGGGAAAGATCTTCTGGGACGAATTTGATGTAGAATGGTTTTATGGATCGAAGGAACAAAAGTAGGTCAATCGATATGTAAGAAAATTTAGAATATAATAGATAATCATTGACAACGAGCTAATTAAACTGGTAACTTTAAACTATTAAAACCAACAAAAATACTCGGTATTAAATGATGAGGAGTGGGAAAAATGGCACGTATAGCTAATTCTGTTATCGATTTGATTGGGCAAACACCTATCGTGAAGTTAAACAAGCTTCAACAGGAAAATAGTGCGGATATTTATTTGAAACTTGAGTACTTTAATCCGGGCAGCAGTGTAAAAGACCGCATCGCACTTGCCATGATCGAGTCAGCGGAGAAAAAAGGTATCCTTAAGTCGGGTGATACGATCATTGAACCTACTAGTGGAAACACAGGTATCGGACTTGCGATGGTGGCGGCAGCGAAAGGCTATAAAACGATCCTTGTTATGCCGGAAACGATGAGCCTGGAACGCCGTAATTTACTACGTGCTTATGGAGCGGAATTAGTCCTTACGCCTGGACCGGAAGGAATGAAGGGTGCCATCGCTAAGGCGACTGAGCTTTCCAAAGAAAAGGGGTATTTCATTCCACAGCAATTCGAGAATGAAGCCAATCCTGAAGTTCATCGCAACACTACTGGTCCTGAAATCGTCGAGGCATTTGGTGATGAAGGTCTGGATGCTTTCGTAGCAGGTATCGGTACAGGGGGGACGATAACGGGTGCGGGTGAAGTCCTGCGTGAGAAATACCCTGATATCAAGATTTACGCAGTTGAACCTGCGGATTCTCCTGTATTATCCGGTGGGAGCCCGGGACCGCATAAAATTCAAGGTATCGGTGCTGGGTTTGTCCCAAGTATTTTGAATACAGACCTCTATGACGAAATCATTCAAGTCAATACTGAGGAATCATTCGATTACGCCCGCCGTGCAGCCAAAGAGGAGGGAATCCTTGGTGGGATTTCTTCCGGAGGTGCCATTGCAGCGGCCATTAAAGTGGCTGAAAAACTGGGAAAAGGCAAAAAGGTCCTAGCGATCATTCCTAGTAATGGAGAACGTTACTTAAGCACACCGCTATATAACTTTGAATAATATTTGCGTTGAACGAGAAGCGAAGTCCCTTGGGGGGCTTTGCTTTTTTTTTTGCCAAAGTCCATAGGCGGATGGGTTATCTTCGGTGATGGCTTGCACTATGCGTGTGTAAATGGTTACACTCATATATATAGAATTCTTTAGGCGGAGGAGTACGTTGGATGTCATTAGCTGGAGCGTCAAAACTTATATGCGGTTCATTTGAATTGGATTACAGCAAGAAAACCTTAATTATGGGTATTTTGAATGTTACGCCGGACTCGTTCTCGGATGGAGGGAAATATAATCGGGTGGATGCGGCCTTGAAGCATGCGGAGCGGATGGTGAAAGACGGGGCGGATATTCTGGATATAGGAGGTGAGTCCACCCGTCCTAATTATGAGAGGATATCGGATGATGAGGAAATAGAAAGGGTTGCCCCGATCATTGAGGCCATTTCCCGGAATATTGAAATACCGATATCGATTGATACATATAAATCAAAGGTTGCCCAAGAGGCTGTGAGGGCGGGGGCCCATATCTTAAATGATATTTGGGGAGGCAAAGCCGATACATTGATGGCAGAGGTTGCAGCGGAATCTGGTGTGCCCATTATTTTGATGCATAATCGGGATAATATGGAGTATGGTCATTTCGTTCGGGATGTGTTTCAGGACTTATACGAAAGCATCATGATTGTAAAGCGTGCTGGCGTCAAGGAAGAAAATATCATCCTCGATCCAGGCATCGGGTTTGCAAAAGACTTAAAATTCAATTTGGAAATGATGAGGAATCTTGATAAGCTTGTAGCATTAGGCTACCCCGTCCTGCTTGCGACCTCCAGAAAGTCCATGATCGGTCACGTTCTGGATCTACCTCCAGAAGAACGGATGGAAGGGACTGCCGCTACAATCTGCCATGGTATTCAACAAGGCTGTCAAATGGTTCGGGTGCACGATGTAAAGGAAATGGCACGAACTGCAAAGATGATGGATGCACTTTTAGGAAAAGGTGATGGAATTGGATAAGATATTTGTCAATAAAATGGATTTCTATGGGTATCATGGTGTTTTCCCTGAAGAAACGAAGCTTGGTCAGCGTTTTAAAGTCGATCTGACCGTCGAGACCGATTTAGCCAAGGCGGGAAAGAGTGACGATCTAAAGGACTCGATAAACTACGGAGAGTTATATGAATTGTGTAAAGGCGTGGTAGAGGGGGAGCCTTTTAAGCTAGTGGAGGCTGTTGCTGAAAAGATTGCTTCTGAACTGCTTCAAAAATATCCATCAATAGATAACTGCACGGTCAAGGTGTATAAACCGGATCCTCCGATAGCGGGACACTATGACTCGGTTGCAATAGAGATTGTGAGAGGACGCTGACACTGTGTTAAATATTGCTTACCTATCAATAGGATCGAACCTGGGCAATCGTCTCGATACATTCGAGAGGGCTTTCCAATTATTTACTGAAAATCCGCATATCAGGTTGACAGGCTGCTCTTCATTTTATGAAACGGATCCAATCGGATATGCTGATCAGGACTGTTTTTTAAATGCTGTGCTTAAGGTGGAAACCGACTTGCAGCCAGAAGAGTTACTTCGCGTTTGTATGCAAATCGAACAAAAATTAGGGAGAAAAAGGGAATTGAGGTGGGGTCCCCGTACTTTGGACCTTGACATTTTGTTATATAATCATGAAACTATTGAGACAGAGATTCTTTCGGTCCCGCACCCCCGTATGCACGAGAGGGCGTTTGTTATCGTGCCTTTAATGGAGGTGGACCCTAGTATCAGGATTCCGCACATGCATGCACCATTGAGCGACCTGCTTGAACAGATTCCGGATAAAGAAGGAGTTCGATTATGGAAGGTGAAAAATGGGGAAGGCGCATTCGCGCTTTTCGAAAGTTAAAGGGTTATACCCAGGAAGGCTTTGCGAGGGCAATAGGTGTTTCCGTTTCGTTGCTGGGAGAAATAGAAAGAGGGAACCGCATCCCTTCTGAGGCATTTTTAATGGAAGTGGCGGATATCCTTCATGTGTCCATTGAGGAGCTTCAGCCTCCAGAGGATAAATGAAAGAATGTTATGGGAGGTAACCCGTGTTAAAAATAGGCGATATAGAAATGAAAAATCCGGTAGTGCTAGCGCCGATGGCGGGAGTCTGTAACTCGGCATTCCGCCTGACGGTCAAGGAGTTCGGTGCTGGTCTAGTATGTGCGGAGATGGTCAGTGACAAGGGAATTGTACTCCAAAATGCCAGAACGATGAATATGCTGTATATAGATGAAAGGGAAAAGCCGTTAAGCCTGCAAATCTTTGGCGGGGAAAAGAAATCGCTGGTGGAAGCTGCACAATTCGTAGATAAGAATACTACCGCCGACATCATTGATATCAATATGGGATGCCCTGTTCCAAAAATCACAAAATGTGATGCAGGGGCGAAATGGCTTCTTGATCCGAATAAAATTTATGAAATGGTTTCTGCGGTTGTTGATGTTGTCGAAAAGCCTGTAACCGTGAAAATGCGCATTGGCTGGGATGAAGAGCATGTGTTTGCGATTGAGAATGCTCAGGCAGTTGAACGCGCAGGTGGTAAAGCCGTTTCCATGCACGGGAGAACCCGAGTGCAAATGTATGAAGGCCAAGCTAACTGGGACATCATTCGTGAAGTGAAGAAAGCGATCAATATTCCCCTTATCGGGAATGGAGATGTGGAATCCCCGCAAGATGCTGAACGCATGTTGAAGGAAACTGGAGTTGACGGTGTCATGATCGGCCGTGCAGCTTTAGGTAACCCATGGATGATTTACCGGACCGTTAAGTATTTGGAAACCGGTCAATTGATGGACGAACCTTCAGTTCGTGAAAAGATGGATGTTTGTGTACTTCACATGGATCGCCTTATTGCACTGAAAAATGAAAACGTCGCTGTTCGTGAAATGCGTAAACATGCTTCTTGGTATTTAAAAGGTGTTAAAGGAAATGGTAATGCCCGTAAAGGGATTAACGAATGTGAAACAAGAGAAGATGTCGTGAGACTTCTTTATGGATTGGTCGATGAAATCGAAGCGAAGGAAATGAACATTCAAATGGTCTGATGTTGACTTCGCCTTCCTAATTTCCTATAATACGCATATCTTAAGCTGCCAGTAATCTGGCAGTTTTTATATATACATAACGAAGTTTTTAAGATAAAAAGCTGTTGAATTCCTGTACTTTATGTAAGAATAAATACGTATGCAAAAGAAATTTTGATCAATTATATAAAGCTTTTATTAATAAAGATGGAGATGATTTTCGTGAGTCATGAAGAATTGAATGATCAATTGCAAGTAAGACGCGATAAAATGCAGGCAATGATTGATAATGGACAAGATCCTTTCGGGAGCAGATTTGAGCGCACTCATAGCACCCAGGAGTTAGTTAGAGCATATGGTGAGTTTGAAAAGGAAGACCTTGAGGAAAAGAAAATCGAGGTTACCATTGCCGGCCGTGTCATGACCAAGCGTGGAAAGGGGAAAGCGGGATTTGCCCACATTCAGGACATTAGCGGCCAAATCCAAATCTACGTTCGTTTAGATAACATAGGTGAAGAGTCTTACCAGATTTTTAACCAAACAGATCTTGGCGATATAGTTGGCGTCACAGGTGTGATTTTCAAGACGAAGGTTGGGGAGCTTTCCATTAAAGCGAATGACTATGCCTTCCTTTCTAAAGCGCTACGTCCGTTGCCTGATAAATTCCATGGACTAAAGGATGTAGAAGAACGTTATCGGAAACGTTATGTGGATTTAATTACTAATGAAGAAAGTAAAAACACGTTGATCATGCGCAGCCGTATAGTTCAAGCCATGAGGCGTTATTTGGATGATCACGGATACTTGGAAGTGGAAACGCCGCTATTGCACTCCGTTGCTGGGGGAGCTGCTGCACGTCCTTTCCTAACTCACCATAACGCTTTGGATATGCCTTTGAATTTAAGGATAGCCATCGAGCTTCATTTGAAACGCCTAATCGTAGGCGGATTGGAAAAGGTTTATGAGATTGGCCGTGTTTTCCGTAATGAAGGAGTATCAACTAGGCATAATCCGGAATTCACATTGATCGAATTGTACGAGGCCTATGCGGATTACAAGGATATCATGAGTTTAACGGAAAATTTGATTGCCCACATTGCCCAAGAAGTTTTGGGTACGACCACTATTCAATATGGTGAACATGAAATAGTGTTAAAACCGGAATGGAAACGACTTCACATGGTCGACGCTGTAAAGGAATATACGGGTGTGGACTTCTGGGCCCGCATGAGTAAAGAAGAAGCGCAGCAGCTCGCTAAAGAGAATGGGATAGAAATTAAGGACTCCATGGAGTTTGGTCATATCGTGAATGAGTTCTTCGAACAAAAGGTGGAAGACAAGTTAATTCAGCCTACCTTCATTTATGGACATCCGGTGGAAATTTCCCCGTTAGCTAAGAAAAATCCGGAAGATGCCCGTTTCACCGATCGTTTTGAGTTATTCATTGTGGGCAGGGAGCATGCGAATGCCTTTACGGAACTTAATGACCCGATTGATCAGCGTCAACGCTTTGAAGCTCAATTGAAAGAACGGGAGCAAGGCAATGATGAAGCGCATGAAATGGATGAGGATTTCTTGGAAGCTTTAGAATACGGAATGCCACCGACTGGCGGATTGGGGATTGGTGTTGACCGCCTGGTTATG
>NZ_CP017080.1:82500-255000 GCF_001645685.2 Peribacillus muralis
CTAAGCATGAAGCCCCCCTCAAGATGAGATTTCCCATGGCGCAAGCTAGTAAGATCCCTGAAAGATGATCAGGTTGATAGGTCAGAGGTGGAAGCGTGGCGACATGTGGAGCTGACTGATACTAATAGATCGAGGACTTAACCAACGCTTTTAAAAAATGAAATACCTTCTCATTATCTAGTTTTGAAGGAACAACGTTCCTCATATGTTTGGTGGCGATAGCGAAGAGGTCACACCCGTTCCCATTCCGAACACGGCAGTTAAGCTCTTCAGCGCCGATGGTAGTTGGGGGTCTCCCCCTGTGAGAGTAGGACGCCGCCAAGCCCATTCAAAAGATCAGCCATCCGGCTGGTCTTTTTTCGTTGTTGTTTTAAATATTTTGAGATAATTTTAGCATTGGGAATAAAAACAAAGGAAATTAAAGGTTTTTGTTTGAGTGATTGGGGTAATAAAGTAAGATATTTTAATTTTCATGTTCAATGGAGTATGCAAACACATATAATTTGGAGAAAATGGATAGTAGAGAAAGAAAGTGCGTTTATGTTGCAAAATGCATTTTTCGTTGTATAATAATAGTCAAATATAGTCAAAGTCAGATTGGAGGAGGCTGAGTGAGAAACATATCTGATGTTATCGAAACTTATTTAAAGCAAGTACTCGAAATAAGTCAAAAAGATATCTTGGAAATTAAAAGAAGTGAAATAGCAGATAAATTTCAGTGTGTTCCTTCTCAAATCAATTACGTGATCAATACCAGGTTTACGATCGAAAGAGGTTATGTTGTAGAGAGTAAGCGTGGAGGCGGCGGTTATATACGTATCATGAAGGTGGAGTCGCAGGATTACGTACAGCTTATTAACCATTTATTATCACTCATAGGGCCAAGGGTAACCCAATCCATGGCGGAAGGAGTAATTGCCCGGTTGATGAATGAGGAAGTCATTAATGAAAGGGAAGCGAAAATCATGATGAGCGTGATTGATAGATCGGTAATTTATATCGACCTTCCTGACCGTGATGAGCTGAGGGCAAGAATTATAACGGCAATGCTTACGACTTTAAAATATAAATGAAACTGGCAGAGGTGATGAAGGATGATTTGCCAAGAATGTCATCAAAGGCCTGCTACCCTACACTTCACCAAAATCATCAATGGAAAAAAGACTGAAATCATGATTTGCGAGAAATGTGCTCAGGAAAAAGGTGAGAAGGTCGTGGAAGCAGGAGGGCATGGTTTTTCAATAAATAATTTATTAGCAGGATTGTTGAATATGGAGTCGAATATTCAACAGACAAAGGCAAATGCATTTCCGAAAACAGAAGAAAGGCGTTGCCCGCATTGTCATCGATCCTATAAGGAATTTGTCCGTATTGGAAAGTTCGGCTGTGCCGAATGTTACCGAACATTCAATGAACAGATTAACCCGATTTTAAAGAGGGTCCATAGCGGCAATACGGCACATATAGGCAAAATTCCAAAACGGGTTGGTGGCACCATATATCTTCGTAAGCAAATTCTTGATTTGAAAGATGTTTTAAAGGACCACATTGACCAAGAGGAATTCGAAAAGGCGGCAGAAGTCAGGGATAAGATCCGCTCCCTTGAAAAAAGGTACGATGCCCAAGAGGGGAGCGAGGAAGCATGAGCTTGGAAAAGTTTGTAGAAAACGCGTTGAGCTCTTGGATGAGTGCCGAAGGGCCGGAAATTGATATTGTATTGAGCTCCAGGATCCGCTTGGCCCGGAATTTCAAAGACTTTACCTTCCCAACCTCCTTTTCTGAAGAAGAAGCTAAAAATATCATTGATTTGGTGAAAAAAAGAATCGAACAGGAAGTCACTCCTGAGATTGGCAAGCTGGAGCTTTTGGAGATTGATCAATTACAGCAGCTGGAAAAGCGTGTACTGGTCGAAAAACATTTAATTAGCCCCAACTTAGTTGAGGTGTCAGCCAAAAGTGCTTGTCTTCTTTCGGAAAATGAAGAAATAAGCATCATGATAAATGAGGAGGATCATCTTCGTATCCAGTGCTTAATGTCAGGCTTGCAGCTGAAGGAAACGTTAAAGATTGCAAATCTTCTTGACGATTGGATTGAAGAATCCATAGACTATGCATATGATGAAGAAAGGGGATACCTAACGAGTTGCCCAACCAATGTGGGTACAGGATTAAGAGCTTCGGTCATGATGCATCTTCCAGGTCTTGTGCTGACACAGCAGATGAATCATATCATACCAGCAATCAATCAATTGGGGCTGGTGGTCAGGGGTATATACGGAGAGGGAAGCCAGGCGTTAGGAAATATTTTTCAAATCTCCAATCAAATTACACTTGGGAAGTCCGAAAGGGATATCGTTGAAGATTTAACAAGTGTCGTTCAACAAATCATTGCCCAGGAACGGTCTGCAAGGGATGCATTAGTGAGAACCTCTCACATACAATTAGAAGATCGGGTTTTTCGTTCGTATGGGATATTATCGAATGCCCGCATCATTGAGACAAAGGAAGCTGCAACCTGTATCTCAGATGTTAGGCTAGGCATAGATTTAGGGTATATAAAAAATATTTCCAAAAGCATTTTAAATGAGTTGATGATTTTGACGCAACCGGGATTTTTACAAAAGTATGCAGGTGGACCCTTAAAATCCCATGAAAGGGATATCCGTAGGGCAGCACTCATTAGAGAACGCTTGAATTTCACTGAATCTTCCTCCTCATGAGGTCTTCGGCCTTGGAGTGAGTACCTATATTCCTGTAATGGAGGTAGGGGAGAAGAAGCCTCTGCCATTACTTAGAGGATTGTCAGCAAATTTTATTCAAAACGAAAAATTCTTAAGGAGGAATTCCCTATGATGTTTGGTCGTTTTACTGAAAGAGCCCAGAAAGTTTTAGCATTGGCGCAAGAAGAGGCAATCCGTTTAGGTCATAATAATATTGGCACGGAACATATTTTACTTGGCTTGGTCCGAGAAGGCGATGGAATAGCCGCCAAAGCATTATTTGCACTTGGCTTGGGGCCGGAAAAAATTCAAAAAGAAGTCGAAAATTTGATTGGCCGCGGACAGGATACGGCACAAACGATCCATTATACTCCAAGAGCCAAGAAGGTCATTGAGCTTTCCATGGATGAGGCTAGAAAATTAGGTCATTCATATGTTGGTACAGAGCATGTACTGCTTGGTCTGATTAGAGAAGGAGAAGGTGTGGCAGCCCGTGTATTGAATAATCTCGGAGTGAGCCTCAACAAAGCCCGTCAACAAGTACTCCAACTTTTAGGAAGCAATGAATCCGGTGGGCATCAAGGTTCAGCCGCTTCCAATGCAAGCACGCCGACACTGGATGGCCTTGCTCGTGACTTAACGGCGATTGCCCGGGAAGGAAGCCTGGATCCAGTAATCGGAAGAAGCAAGGAAATTCAGCGTGTCATAGAAGTATTAAGCCGTCGCACAAAAAATAACCCGGTATTGATCGGTGAACCAGGGGTGGGTAAAACAGCCATCGCTGAAGGTCTTGCCCAACAGATCATCAATAATGAAGTGCCTGAAATCCTCCGCGATAAACGCGTTATGACACTTGATATGGGTACTGTTGTAGCGGGTACGAAATACCGTGGTGAATTCGAAGATAGGTTGAAGAAAGTCATGGATGAAATTCGCCAGGCTGGCAATATCATTTTATTCATCGATGAATTGCATACACTGATTGGTGCCGGCGGGGCAGAGGGAGCCATAGATGCCTCCAATATTCTTAAACCGTCCTTGGCCCGTGGTGAATTGCAATGTATCGGGGCAACTACTTTGGATGAGTACCGTAAGTATATTGAAAAGGATGCTGCGCTTGAACGCCGCTTCCAGCCAATCCAAGTGGATGAACCTACGATGGAAGAATCGATTCAAATTCTCAAGGGGCTGCGTGACCGTTATGAAGCCCATCATCGCGTATCGATTACGGATGAAGCGATTGATGCTGCAGTCAAACTATCCGATCGATACATTTCCGATCGCTTTTTACCGGATAAGGCGATTGACTTGATTGATGAAGCAGGGTCCAAGGTTCGGTTGCGCTCATATACAACGCCGCCAAACTTAAAGGAACTTGAGGTGAAGCTGGATGATGTCCGGAAAGAAAAAGATGCTTCCGTTCAGAGCCAGGAATTCGAAAAAGCCGCTTCGCTGCGCGATACGGAGCAACGCTTAAGAGAACAATTGGAAGAAACGAAAAAAACCTGGAAAGAAAAACAAGGGCAAGAGAACAGTGAAGTGACGGTGGATGATATCGCCCACGTCGTATCCAGCTGGACGGGTGTTCCGGTCACGAAACTGGCCCAAACGGAGTCCGATAAACTGCTCAACATGGAATCGATTCTTCACGATCGAGTGATTGGGCAAGAAGAGGCCGTCATTGCCGTTTCTAAAGCAGTAAGACGTGCAAGAGCAGGCTTGAAGGATCCTAAACGCCCAATAGGTTCATTCATCTTCTTGGGACCTACAGGGGTCGGTAAAACGGAATTAGCCCGTGCCTTGGCCGAATCCATCTTTGGGGACGAAGACGCCATGATTCGCATCGATATGTCCGAGTATATGGAAAAACATTCGACTTCACGTCTAGTTGGGTCCCCTCCAGGATATGTTGGATACGAAGAGGGTGGACAATTAACGGAAAAAGTGCGGAGGAAACCATACTCCGTCGTTCTGCTCGATGAAATAGAAAAGGCACATCCAGATGTTTTCAATATCCTTCTGCAAGTATTGGAGGATGGAAGGCTGACAGATTCGAAAGGACGCACTGTGGATTTCAGGAATACCATTCTGATCATGACATCGAATGTAGGGGCGTCTGCACTGAAAACCGATAAATATGTCGGGTTCAACATCCAGGATACCGGTCAAGATTACAAAAATATGAAGGGGAAAGTGATTGAGGAGCTTAAACGTGCTTTCCGTCCAGAATTCCTGAATCGTATCGATGAAACCATCGTGTTCCATTCGCTGGAGAAGGATCACTTAAAACAAATCGTGACATTGATGTCCAACCAACTGACGACCCGCTTGAAAGAGCAGGAAATCTACTTGGAGCTGACGGATGCAGCCAGGGAAAAAATCGCTACGGAAGGATTCGATCCTGAGTATGGGGCACGGCCAATCCGCAGGGCGCTTCAGAAGCATGTAGAGGATTACCTTTCCGAAGAGTTGCTTAAAGGCAATGTGAAGAAGGGGCAAACGGTCGTGATGGATGTTGTGAATAATGAATTTGCAATCCGGCAAGGCGAGCCTGTCAACGTAAGTGAATAACCCGATTCCTAACTCCGAGGTACACGCAGATATTTTTGCCGTGTACCTCTGTTTTTTATCCATAGGTAGAAATGAGCATAAAAAGGACAGGGCATAAAGGGTGTTTTTTAAAAAACTTAATGTTAAGAAGGATTAAATAAAACAAAGATATAATATCCTTACTATAGGCATTTTTCAAAAAGGAAGAGGAGTTATTATGGCAGTAAAGAAGAAAACCAAATTCATGTGTCAGTCTTGCGGATATGAATCTGCGAAATGGATGGGGAAATGCCCAGGCTGCGGAGAATGGAATAAGATGGTCGAGGAAACTGAAATCGTGAAACCCGCGAGGAAAGGAGCCTTTACCCATTCGGAAGTCAGAGCCTCTGGAGAACGTGAAAAGGCAGCACCGATAACAACCATCCAGTCTGAAAAGGAACCACGGATCAAGACCGATTTAATGGAATTGAATCGTGCCCTTGGCGGCGGGATCGTCCAAGGGTCACTTGTTTTAATTGGAGGCGATCCGGGTATTGGGAAATCCACCCTGCTTCTGCAGGTATCTTCCCAATTGGCACACAAGCAGAAAAAGGTGCTGTATATATCCGGTGAAGAATCTGTCAAGCAGACAAAGTTGAGAGCCGACCGGCTGGGGACAATGTCTGAAAACCTGTTCGTCTATGCGGAAACGGATATGGACTATATCCAACAGGCAATTACAGAGGTGAAACCGGATTTGGTCATTATTGATTCGATCCAGACGGTGTACCATTCGGAAGTGACATCTGCCCCTGGAAGTGTATCACAAGTGCGGGAATGTACAGCCTCACTGATGCGTATCGCTAAAACGAATGGGGTTGCGATTTTTATCGTCGGGCACGTAACCAAGGAAGGTGCGATTGCCGGTCCGCGTCTGCTTGAGCATATGGTGGATACCGTATTATATTTCGAAGGTGAAAGGCACCATACATATCGAATTATCCGTGCGGTCAAAAACCGTTTTGGTTCTACGAATGAAATGGGTATCTTTGAAATGAAGGAACATGGTTTGGAGGAAGTGGCGAATCCATCGGAAATATTCCTTGAGGAACGGTCGCAAGGTGCATCAGGTTCCACCGTCGTCGCCTCGATGGAAGGAACGAGGCCGGTGCTCGTCGAGATTCAAGCATTGATTTCACCTACGAGTTTTGGAAATCCAAGGAGAATGGCAACAGGTATTGATCACAATCGTGTTTCTCTGCTCATGGCTGTTTTGGAAAAGAGGGTGGGCTTGCTGCTGCAAAACCAGGATGCGTACTTAAAGGTGGCTGGCGGTGTCAAGCTGGATGAGCCGGCAATTGACCTGGCTGTAGCGATCAGCATCGCTTCGAGCTTCCGTGATAAACCAACGAACCCAACCGATTGCATCATTGGGGAAGTGGGGCTTACAGGAGAAGTGAGAAGGGTTTCGCGAATAGAACAAAGAGTACAGGAAGCAGCAAAACTAGGATTTAACCGGGTCATAATCCCGGCTAATAATATCGGGGGATGGACCGCGCCGAAAGGTATCAAGATCGTCGGGGTATCATCAGTTTCGGAGGCTCTTAAACATTCGTTAGGGGGTTAAGTATGACAGATAAAAAGGGATATGAAAAAACAAAGCTGGAGATTCTGCAAATTGTAGCTCCGGGTACACCGCTTCGGGAGGGTATTGAAAATGTGCTGCGGGCAAACACGGGTGGCCTGATAGTCGTTGGATATAACGAGAAGGTGCGAATGATCGTGGATGGTGGTTTTCAAATCAATTGTACCTGTACGCCAAGTACATTGTATGAGTTGGCAAAAATGGACGGGGCCATCATTTTAAATGAGAAAGCCGATACGATCATTTTCGCCAATGCCCAATTGGTGCCGGATAATAGCACACCTTCGACTGAAACGGGAATGCGGCACCGGACGGCGGAACGCGTCGCAAGGGAAACCAAGTCATTGGTCATTGCAATCTCCCAACGGCGGAATGTCATTACGTTATATCAAGGGAATTTCCGCTATGCCCTCAAGGATATAGGGGTCATACTTGCCAAGGCAAATCTAGCCATACAAACCTTGGAAAAATACAAGGTGGTCCTTCAGCAAAGCATCTCGGTATTGGGAGCGCTCGAGTTTGAGGAAATCGTGACCTATGCCGATCTTTTGCAGGTTTTTCACCGTTATGTAATGGTTCTCAGGATCAAGGCGGAGCTGCTTACCTACCTGAATGAGCTTGGTACCGAAGGAAGGCTGATCCGTCTGCAAATGAATGAAATCCTCGCAGATATAGAAACGGAGGGAAAATGGCTCATCAAGGATTATACCTCCAGAAATGACGAAAAACCCGAGGAAATCATTTATCGGCTTCAAGAACTGGCGATGCAGGAAAAACTGGATGAAACCATCCTTCTTAAGATTCTGGGCTATCATGGATATATACACCTTGATGAGGCGGTACAACCCCGCGGCTATCGGATCCTCCATAAAATCCCGCGCTTGCCGGTATTGATCATTGAAAATTTAGTGAATCAGTTCGAAAGCTTTTCTGAAGTCAACAAAGCGTCGGTTCAAGACCTTGACGATGTTGAGGGCATTGGGGAAGTCCGTGCCAATAAAATTAAAGAGGGCCTGCGCATTTTGAAAAACCAGCTAGTTACAAATAGAAGGATGTAAAGAGCGGCTTCAAAAATTTCCTATATTAGCTTGAAATTGATTGGCGCTTATTTTTGACACTCAAAACCTAGGGTGCTAGGCTAATATTACGAAAAAGAGAAGAGTCATATTTGTAAATCCACTAAATCTTCAAGTGAATTTCACGTATATAATGAAAACGAATTTTCGAAGGTTTCATTTTTTTTTATTGGTCAATAATGAGTAGAGGGAGGTGAAAGGGATGTTAAAGCGCATTATACAAGCATGCTTCTTAATAGTCGGCGGAACTCTGGGTATGATACTCATTCCTGAATTATTAGTTGTTTTACATGCAGATGATATTGCTTTATTAAACAATCCTTATGTAAGTGTACTGTTGGGTGCCATTATCTTTTATCTTATTACTTTTTGGGCAGTAGATCATGTGATCTATTTTATGAAGTGGCTGGAGGAACAGCTTGTTAAGATACCCATTACGGACATCATTTTTGGCAGTGTAGGACTTTTGGTCGGACTGCTTGCGGCGTTCTTGGTTGGCTCCGCCTTCAGTGCCATCGATGTTCCCGTATTAAATACAGTGGTCCCGATCATCCTTACGCTGTTGTTTGGTTACCTTGGTTTCCAGGTCGGCTTTAAAAAACGGGATGAGCTATTGAATTTATTCACGAAAAATAATAAGAAAAAAAATCCCGATGGTGAAGCGAATGAGGATGAAGAAGGGGATAGCAAGCGGCTAAAGATTCTCGATACAAGCGTCATCATTGACGGCAGGATCGCGGATATTTGCCAGACAGGCTTTTTGGAGGGCACGATCGTCATCCCTCAATTCGTATTGAATGAGCTGCAGCATATTGCCGATTCATCAGATGCATTGAAAAGGAATCGTGGCAGAAGGGGCTTGGATATCCTGAACAGGATTCAGAAAGACCTTCCGATTAAAGTGGAAATGTACGAAGGTGACTTTGATGACATACAGGAAGTGGACAGCAAACTGGTGAAGCTTGCCAAAATATCAGGCGGAATGGTCGTTACAAATGACTTCAATTTAAATAAAGTATGCGAGTTTCAAAATGTGGCGGTCCTTAATATCAATGACCTGGCCAACGCCGTTAAACCTGTTGTACTACCTGGGGAAGAGATGAATGTTCAAGTCATTAAGGACGGCAAAGAGCAGAATCAGGGCATTGCCTATTTAGACGATGGGACGATGATCGTGGTCGAGGGAGGCCGTGACCATATCGGTAAACGCATTGATGTCCTTGTCACAAGTGTACTGCAAACATCTGCAGGCCGAATGATATTCGCTAAACCGAAACTATTAGAAAAAGCATTATAAAGAAGAGTAGGAGAAACCGTTATGTTTTATGATGTAGTGATACCGGCTGCTGGACAAGGGAAAAGAATGAAGGCGGGCAAGAATAAACTGTTTATTGAACTATCGGGCATCCCGATCATTGTATATACGCTTCGTGTCTTTGAAGAAGATCCCAACTGCCGGGAAATCATCCTTTCGATAAACCCGGCTGAAACGGAGCATTTCAACCAGTTGATCGCCACTTATGGGATCAAGAAGGTCAAGGGACTTGTTGCGGGTGGAAGTGAGCGTCAGCAAAGCGTTTATAATGGCCTGCAGCATGCTGGGGAAGAAATCGTCCTTGTACATGATGGGGCCCGTCCTTTTATCGATCAGGGGCAAATCAGTGAATTGGCTTTAGCCGCTTCCCTCCATGGCGGAGCAGTCATTGCGGTCCAAGTTAAGGATACGATTAAAAAGGCGGCCGATAATAAGATATTGGAAACGGTGGAACGATCAAGCTTGTGGGCGGTACAAACTCCACAAGCTTTTCGTGTATCCACATTGAAGCGGGCGCATGAACTGGCGGAAGCAGAAGCCTTTTTAGGGACGGATGATGCAAGTTTGCTAGAACGGATCAATGAACAGGTAGTTATTATTGAGGGCAATTATGATAATATTAAAATTACGACTCAGGAAGATCTTTATTTTGCAGAAGCGATTTTACATAAACAAAAAAGAAAATGATTGGGGATATTGATATGTTTCGAATTGGACAAGGTTATGACGTGCATCAGCTTGTTGAGGGAAGGCCACTGATTATTGGCGGCATTACGATTCCGTATGAGAAAGGGCTGTTGGGCCATTCCGATGCGGATGTTCTTTTGCATACGGTAGCCGATGCCTGTCTAGGGGCAATTGGAGCGGGGGATATCGGGAAGCATTTCCCGGATACCGATCCGGAATTTAAAGATGCCGATTCGGCAAAGCTGCTCCGCCATGTATGGGCAATCGTAAAAAAAGAAGGATATTCACTAGGCAATGCCGACTGTACGATCATTGCCCAAAGCCCGAAAATGGCACCGCACATTGAGGATATACGGGCCAGGATCGCGGATCTCCTCGATACAACGGTCGATAGGATCAATGTAAAGGCGACCACTACGGAGAAGCTTGGATTTACGGGCAGAAGCGAAGGAATCGCGGCACAGGCTGTCGTCTTATTGGTTGAATCAAATTAAATCCGTTTTAGTATGGAAGCCTTTATCACATGGTCCATAAATGATAAGATGAACATTAGAAAAGAACGACTGGGAGGTCTATTTATATCATGAGCAGCGATATTCGAGTTCGCTATGCACCGAGTCCGACTGGACATTTACATATAGGGAATGCACGGACGGCTTTATTCAACTATTTATACGCACGAAACAAAGGCGGGAAATTCATCATCCGTATTGAAGATACCGATCAAAAGAGGAATATTGAAGGCGGCGAGGAAAGCCAGCTTAAATATTTAAAGTGGCTTGGCATCGATTGGGATGAGGGTGTTGATGTTGGCGGACAATACGGGCCGTACCGTCAGTCTGAAAGGAACGACCTTTACAAGGAGCTGTACCAGGAGCTTTTGGATAAGGGCTTGGCTTATAAATGCTATTGTACGGAAGAAGAGCTTGAGGCAGAGCGTGAAGGACAGGTCGAGCGCAATGAAACACCAAAATATTCAGGCAAGTGCAAGCACCTAACCGAGGAGGAGCAAGAGGAATTGGCTGCTGAAGGAAGAAAGCCGAGCATCCGTTTTGCCGTTCCTGCAGGGGAGGTCCTTACTTTCAAGGATATGGTCAAGGATGACGTTTCATTTGAAACGGATGGTTTTGGTGATTTTGTCATCGTTAAAAAGGATGGCATTCCAACTTATAACTTTGCGGTGGCTGTCGATGATCACTTGATGAAGATATCTCATGTGCTTCGCGGGGACGATCATATCTCCAATACTCCAAAGCAAATGATGATCTATGAAGCTTTCGGCTGGGAGCCGCCAGTCTTTGGTCATATGACACTGATTGTGAACGAAAGCAGGAAGAAATTAAGTAAACGGGATGAATCGATCATTCAATTCATCGAGCAATATGAAGAACTGGGTTACCTTCCTGAAGCTTTATTCAATTTCATCACATTACTTGGATGGTCTCCGGTCGGGGAGGAAGAGATCTTCACGAAGGAAGAGTTCATTAATATTTTCGATGCAGAGCGATTGTCGAAATCACCGGCACTTTTCGATAAGCAAAAGCTTACGTGGATGAATAATCAATATGTGAAGCAATTGGATCCTGATTCCGCAGTGGAATTATCAATGCCACACTTGATTAAAGCGGGCAAGGTATCGGAAACTCTGTCGGCTTCTGAGAAAGAGTGGGTCCATGGTCTAGTATCGCTTTATCAGGAGCAGATGAGCTATGGTGCGGAAATCGTGGAGCTATCCCAACTGTTTTTCAAAGATGAGGTCGAGTTCGAACCGGAAGCGAAGGAAGTGCTGGCTGAGGAACAGGTTCCGGAGGTCATGAAGGCTTTCCTTCAGGAAATCGACGGTCTGGAAGAGTTTAATGCAGATGAAATCAAGAAGTCGATTAAAGCGGTCCAAAAGAGCACAGGCCATAAAGGGAAAAAGTTATTCATGCCAATTCGGGCGGCCGTTACCGGTCAAACACATGGTCCTGACTTGCCTAAGGCGATTTCGTTATTGGGTAAGGAAAAAATTAAACAGCGGCTTCAGAGTATTTTATATTAACAATTAGTCAAAAATGTAATATAGTATTTAATAATCTTACAAAAGAACGCGTAGATGGGGAGAAGTAAGAAAATGATGCTTTTTAGAGAGAACCATAACCTGCTGAAAGTGGTTTAAGCCTCTCGTTTTCTGAAATGCACCCCTGAGTCCTTTGCTGAACTAACCGATAGTAGGCACAGGCGGAATATCCTCCGTTACAGGGATTAAAGTTGGGGATGGAAGAACAGGGTTATGATTAGCCTGCTTCGTACATGCCAAACAGAGTGGAACCGCGCTTGAAGCGTCTCTGTCTATTTCGACAGAGACGCTTTTTTATATGCTTTGAAAGCTAAAAGGGGATGTAGGAAAAGTACGGATCATAGGGGGGATCGTTTTGTTGAAGATGTTTAAAGAGGATATCGAAGTGGTTTTTGATCAGGACCCTGCTGCGCGCAGCTATTTGGAGGTCATTTTGACTTATGCGGGTTTACATGCAATCTGGAGCCATAGGATGGCACACGCCCTATTTAAGAAGAAGTATTTTTTCCTGGCGAGAAGCATCTCCCAAATCAGCCGTTTTTTTACCGGGATTGAAATCCATCCAGGGGCCACCATCGGCCGTCGTTTCTTCATCGACCATGGTATGGGGATTGTCATCGGCGAGACGTGTGAGATTGGTGATAATGTATCTGTCTTTCAAGGTGTAACCCTTGGTGGGACTGGAAAGGAAAAGGGGAAACGTCATCCGACGATAAAGGATAACGTGTTGATTGCGACAGGAGCAAAGGTGTTGGGTTCGATCACTATTGGGGAGAACTCGAAAATCGGTGCCGGCTCGGTCGTTTTAAAGGAAGTTCCACCTAATTCAACCGTGGTGGGCATTCCAGGAAAAGTGGTCATTCAAGATGGCATCAAAATCAAAAAAGACCTGAATCATTGTGATCTTCCGGATCCGATCGCCGACCGTTTCAAGGAATTGGACAGTGAAATCAGGTTCCTGAAAGCGAAATTGGCTGAGCAGAAGCAGGAAGAAAGGAGTTTATAATATGACAATCAAAATATATAACACGGCTACCAGAAAAAAAGAAACTTTCGTCCCGATGGAAGAGGGCAAGGTCAAAATGTACGTATGTGGTCCGACTGTCTATAATTACATCCATATTGGCAATGCAAGACCGGCAATCGTGTTCGATACCGTTCGGAGGTATTTGGATTACCGTGGATATGATGTTCATTTCGTTTCCAATTTCACGGACGTCGATGATAAATTGATCCGCGCGGCAAAAGAATTGGGGGAAGATGTCCCGACCATATCCAAGCGCTTCATCGAGGCTTATTTCGAAGATGTATCTGCATTGGGCTGCAAAAAGGCGGACGCCCACCCTACCGTAATCGAGAACATGGATGCCATCATTGACTTCATCTCGACATTGATTGAAAAAGGATTCGCCTATGAGTCCGAGGGGGACGTGTATTTCCGGACTCGTAAATTTGACGGCTATGGCAAGCTTTCGCACCAGTCGATCGATGAGCTACGAGTTGGGGCACGTATTGAAATCGGTGAGAAAAAACAGGACGCCCTCGATTTCGCCTTGTGGAAAGCGGCCAAGGCTGGTGAAATTTCTTGGGAGAGTCCATGGGGAAGTGGACGTCCCGGTTGGCATATAGAATGCTCCGCAATGGTCAAGAAATATTTGGGCGATACAATCGACATTCATGCAGGAGGTCAAGATCTTGCCTTCCCGCATCATGAAAATGAAATTGCCCAATCTGAAGCATTGACAGGCAAAACCTTTGCGAATTATTGGATGCATAATGGGTATATAAATATTGATAATGAAAAAATGTCTAAATCGTTAGGGAATTTCGTTCTTGTTCATGACATCATCAAGAACCATGATCCACAAGTGTTACGGTTCTTCATGTTATCGGTACATTATCGCCATCCGATCAATTATAGTGAAGAGGTGCTTGAAAATGTAAAGGCGGCCCTTGATCGGTTAAAGACATCTTACCAAAACTTAAAGCACCGTCTTCAGGCTAGCGACGGTTTGACCGAAAACAATGAAGCCTGGCTCGCGAAGGTTAATGGATTGCACGACCAATTCATTGCTGAAATGGACGATGATTTCAATACAGCCAATGCCATCTCCATCCTTTTTGAACTCTCGAAACAAGCAAATTATTACTTGATGGAGAAAAATACACATAAGGATGTCATCGATGCTTTCCTTGAAAAATTCAATACCTTATTTTCTGTCCTGGGTCTGTCCCTGGAAGAGGATGGGCTGTTGGATGAAGAGATCGAAGGCTTGATCCAACAAAGAATTCAAGCGCGTAAAGACCGCGATTTTGGGTTATCCGATGAAATTCGTGATCGCTTGAAAAGCATGAATATCATATTAGAGGATACCCCTCAAGGTACAAGATGGAAAAGAGGGTAAGGAATAATGCTTCATTACGATAGTAAAATAGATGCAAAAATGCTGAACAGCCTTGCTTTAGCTTATATAGGTGATGCCGTATACGAGACGTATATCCGGCACCACCTCATTCAAAACGGAGCGGTCAAGCCCAATTTGCTGCACAAAAAAGCTACATCATTCGTAGCGGCTAAAGCTCAAAACAAAATCATCCATCATTTCTTGGAGTCAAATTGGTTATCGGAAGAGGAAACTGCTGTCGTTCGGCGGGGCCGTAATGCGAAATCAGGTACTGTCCCAAAAAATACGGATGTGCAAACGTATCGCTACAGTACGGCCTTCGAGGCACTGATGGGCTATTTGTATCTATCAGGCCGAATAGAAAGAATGGAAGAACTCATAAAAAAAGCTATTGAATACATTGAAGAAGAAAAGGGGCGTAACCCATGAGTGAAGAATATATCATTGGAAGGAACCCCGTTTTGGAAGCTCTGCGCTCCGAACGGGATATTAATAAGATTTGGATAGCGGAGGGGTCGCAAAAAGGCTCCATGCAGCCGCTGATCGGGCTGGCAAAGGAAAAGAAAGTATTTATGCAAATCGTCCCGAAGAAAAAGATTGATCAAATGGTTGAAGGCATCCATCAAGGTGTTGTCGCCCAAGTTGCGGCATATGAATATGTGGAATTGGATGACTTATTCGCAAAAGCGGCAGAACGGGACGAAGCACCATTTTTCATGATTCTCGATGAAGTCGAAGATCCCCATAATTTAGGCTCGATCATGAGAACGGCTGATGCAGTCGGTGCCCATGGAATCATCATTCCAAAAAGAAGAGCGGTGGGCTTAACGGCAACGGTGGCTAAGGCTTCAACAGGTGCGATTGAGTATATCCCGGTGGCACGCGTCACCAATTTGTCAAGAGCGGTTGAAGAGTTGAAAGAGCGCGGTGTATGGATTGTCGGTACAGACGCGAAAGGTAGCGATGATTATCGTAACATGGATGGAAAGATGCCGATCGGACTCGTTATCGGAAGTGAAGGAAAAGGGATGGCCCGGTTAATGAAAGAAAAATGTGATTTCCTCATCCGTTTGCCAATGGCTGGACAAGTAACTTCGTTAAATGCATCTGTAGCAGCAGGCTTATTGATGTATGAGGTCTATCGCAAAAGAAATCCACTAGGACAATAATGGGATGGATATTCTGTTGGTGGACGGTTACAACATCATTGGAGCCTGGCCGGAACTGAGAGAATTAAAAGAACGGGATCTAGCTGCCGCAAGAGATAGGTTGATTGAAATGATGGCCGAATATCAGGCATTTACCGGATCCCGGGTAATTGTCGTATTCGACGCACAATATGTTCAAGGAATTGCCCGTATTTTCAAAAATCATAAAGTTGATGTAATTTTTACAAAAGAAAATGAAACAGCTGATGAGAGAATCGAAAAGATGGCCATCGAGCTGAATAATGTCAAGACGCAGATTCAAGTGGCCACCTCTGACTTTACGGAGCAGTGGGTGATTTTTGGGCAAGGGGCTCTAAGGAAATCAGCTCGTGAACTGCTTATCGAAATGGAAGAAATCCAAGGTGAAATCAAAAAAGATGTCAAAAAAACAACAACGATAAAACCGTCCGGCAAAATCCCTTTAAGTGAAGAAGTGGCAGAAATTTTCGAAAAATGGCGCCGCGGGAAGATTTGAACCATTGACGGGTAAATTTTACCTGCTGTATAATATTTCTATCTGAGTCAGGTCAGGGGGATATAATGTGGGTCTCAAATTCGGAATGAAGCTGAACGAAAAATATCTGCAGTTTGATGATGATGAATTGATAGGGTTGGTTCACACTGGTGACAGTGAAGCGCTGGATTATTTGATCCAAAAGTATCGTAATTTTGTAAGAGCAAAGGCAAGGACTTATTTCTTGATTGGTGCAGATAAGGAAGACATCGTGCAAGAAGGCATGATCGGACTGTATAAGGCCGTCCGTGATTTTAAAGGCGATAAGTTATCTTCCTTTAAAGCATTTGCAGAACTATGCATTACGAGGCAAATCATTACAGCCATAAAAACGGCGACACGTCAAAAACATATTCCGCTCAATTCCTATGTTTCCCTGGACAAGCCCATTTATGATGAGGAATCGGACCGAACTCTTATGGATATTATATCGGGTACGAAAGTTCTGGACCCCGAAGAGCTGATTATCAACCAAGAAGAGTTTGACGATATCGAATTGAAAATGGCCGAACTCCTGAGTGATCTTGAGAGAAAAGTATTGGCTCTTTACCTGGATGGACAAACCTACCAAGAAATTTCTGAAGAGTTGAACAGGCACGTTAAGTCAATCGACAACGCCCTTCAGCGGGTGAAAAGAAAGCTCGAGCGCTACTTGGAAGTAAGGGAAATCAGTTTATAATCCCTCCGCTTTTTCCGCTTAATTTCATCTGTCCCTTCTCCACTTGGAAATTTATTTTTCACTAAGATTATGTAAATCGATGGCAGGAGCCGAAGCGGTGTCCTCCCGATATCCAAACTGGGTCAATCCCGCTTTGATATTGACAATAAAAGACAGCCGTGATAAGGTTTTATGGATATAGTAGATAGGAAAGGTGTATCTAATGCCAAAAAAAATCGTTCTTGCCTGCACGGATTGCGGTTCAAGAAATTACAGTTATGAAAGCAAACAATCGACAAGCGGCGAACGCCTTGAAATCAAGAAATTTTGCAGCACATGCAATGCACATACAATTCATAAAGAAACGAAATAAATGTTCTATAAATAGATTGACAGAAGCTGTCTAATGCTTGGAGGATACATTCATGAAACGTTTTACCGAATTTTTCAGCGGTGTCGTTCGCGAAATGCAAAAAGTAAGCTGGCCAAAACGCAAGGAGCTTACGAAATATACAATCGTCGTAGTAACGACTGTATTATTTATGGCTTTATTCTTTACAGTGGTCGATATGGGCATTTCCGAATTAATTCGCTTAGTTATTGAATAAGAGATTCGAAAATAAGGTATAATAGTGATAGAATAATATGAGTCAGCAGAAAAGCCCGGAAACGGGTTTTTAATTTGTCTTTTTTAATAAGGTCAAAATCGCCCATTGCTGCACCATGAATCACCACAATATATTCTAGTTTAGTCGGGATGACGCCGAAACTTGTTTTTTGGCTAAAACGTTCAAAGATAAAGCTTAATAAAGAAAACGATTGATTGCAGGGAGGGAAGGACGTTAAAGTCCTAACACATGGAAAAGAATTGGTATGTAGTTCACACCTATTCAGGTTATGAAAACAAGGTTAAAGCTAACCTGGAAAAACGTGTTGAAACGATGGGGATGGAAGATAAGATCTTCCGTGTAGTCGTTCCGGAAGAAGAAGAAACGGAAATTAAAGATGGTAAAAAGAAAGTGACCAAAAAGAAAGTATTCCCAGGTTATGTACTGGTGGAAATCATCATGACCGATGATTCTTGGTATGTGGTCCGTAATACGCCTGGCGTAACAGGTTTCGTTGGTTCATCTGGAGCCGGATCCAAGCCGACTGCGTTACTTCCGGAAGAAATTGAAGTCGTTCTTAAACGGATGGGAGTCGATGAAAGTAAATTCGAAGTTGATTTTGAACTCGGAGACACCGTTCAAGTTAAAGAAGGTCCGTTTGCAACCTTTGCCGGACCGATAGAAGAACTTGATAAAGATAAAGGCAAAGTAAGGGTGCTGGTCAATATGTTCGGCCGCGATACACCGGTTGAACTTGATTTTAATCAAGTGGAAAAATTATAAACGGAAAAAAACTTGAAATTGCCATTTGAAAGTGGTAAAATTTCAAAGGTCAGTATGTTTCAATTTTTAGGCCTCAACGATACAAGCATTCTTTATTTATATATAAAGAATTCAAGATGAGTGGGAGGGTATACCCCTATTACCACATCACGGACTTATAAGGAGGTGTGTCTCGTGGCTAAAAAAGTAATTAAAATGGTTAAATTGCAAATTCCTGCTGGTAAAGCGAATCCGGCACCGCCAGTCGGTCCTGCATTAGGTCAAGCTGGTGTAAACATCATGGGATTCTGTAAGGAGTTCAACGCTCGTACAGCAGATCAAGCTGGTCTAATTATTCCTGTTGAAATTACGGTATTTGAAGACCGTTCATTTACATTCATTACAAAAACTCCACCGGCTGCAGTATTGCTTAAGAAAGTAGCAGGTATCGAGTCTGGTTCTGGTGAACCTAACCGTAATAAAGTTGCTACAGTCAAGCGTGATCAAGTGCGCGAGATTGCTGAAACTAAAATGCCTGACCTAAACGCTGCAAACGTTGAATCTGCAATGCGTATGGTTGAAGGTACTGCTCGCAGCATGGGTATTGTCATCGAAGACTGATCCATGTAATTGCTATTTGTTTCTACGGGGTTGCGATTGATACTCGCAACCTTTATTCGTGGGAGGTCATTCCGTTAAAACCACAATTTAGGAGGATTTATATCATGGCGAAAAAAGGTAAAAAGTATCTTGAAGCAGCTAAGCTTGTAGAAGTTTCTAAGGCTTATGCTGTAACTGAAGCAATTGAAGTGGCTAAAAAAGCTAACTTCGCAAAATTCGATGCGACTGTTGAAGTTGCTTTCCGTTTGGGCGTAGACCCTAAGAAAGCTGACCAACAAATTCGTGGAGCGGTTGTTCTTCCGAATGGTACTGGTAAAACTCAACGCGTGTTAGTATTCGCTAAAGGCGAAAAAGCAAAAGAAGCGGAAGCGGCTGGTGCTGACTACGTTGGCGAATCTGACTTCATCAACAAAATCCAACAAGGATGGTTCGAATTCGATGTAATCGTTGCGACTCCTGATATGATGGGTGAAGTTGGTAAACTTGGACGTGTTTTAGGACCTAAAGGATTAATGCCTAACCCTAAAACTGGTACAGTAACATTCGACGTAACGAAAGCTGTCAATGAAATCAAAGCTGGTAAAGTTGAATACCGCGTAGATAAAGCTGGTAATATCCATGCTCCAATCGGTAAAGTATCTTTCGAAGATGCTAAGCTAGTGGAAAACTTCACTACTATCTATGATACATTGCTTAAAGTTAAACCTGCGGCTGCTAAAGGAACTTACATGAAAAACGTTTCTGTAACAACTACAATGGGCCCTGGTGTGAAAGTGGATCCTTCTACTTTCAATAAATAATTGACATCCCAAAACTATTATGGTTTAATAAGTTTTGTTGTTAATAAATGAATATCATTTGTACCGTAGACAGTAGGAGCTCTATTTACGAGCTTAATTCCCTGCCGAGGTAATTCGATAAAAATAGTCCTTGACTATGACCTTTGAAATTACTGCCTTCATGTCTGCAATAGAGATGAAGGCTTTTTCTTTGAAACGGTATAAATGTTTTCAAGCAAATCTACAGGAGGTGTAAGGATGAACGCAATTATTGAACAAAAGCAAAAGATCGTTGCTGAGATTTCTGAGAAATTGACTGCAAGCCAATCAACAGTAGTTGTTGACTACCGTGGATTGACTGTTGCTCAAGTAACAGAACTTCGTAAGCAACTTCGTGAAGCTGGCGTTGAGTTTAAAGTTTACAAAAACTCTTTAACTCGCCGTGCAGCTGAAAGTGCTGAGCTTAGCGCTTTGAACGAATCATTGACAGGACCAAACGCAATCGCATTCTCAACTGAAGATGTTATTGCGCCAGCAAAAATCCTTAACGATTTTGCGAAAAAACATGAAGCGTTAGAAATCAAAGCTGGAGTTATCGAAGGAAACGTCGCAACTGCTGAAGAAATTAAAGCTCTTGCAGAACTACCTTCACGCGAAGGCCTACTTTCAATGCTACTCAGCGTGCTACAAGCACCTATGCGCGGACTTGCTCTTGCTACAAAAGCAGTGGCAGAACAAAAAGAAGAACAAGGTGCGTAAGCTAATCGCTTAACCTGCCTATTGAATCACAAAAAAACCAACCATTTCGAGGAGGAAATAACAATGACTAAAGATCAAATCTTAGAAGCAGTTAAAAACATGACTGTTTTAGAATTAAACGACCTTGTAAAAGCAATCGAAGAAGAATTCGGCGTAACTGCTGCTGCACCTGTAGCTGTAGCTGCTGCTGGCGGTGCTGCTGCTGAAGAAAAAACTGAGTTTGATGTAATCCTTACATCTGCTGGAGATCAAAAAATCAAAGTTATCAAAGCTGTTCGTGAAGTAACAGGCCTTGGACTTAAAGAAGCAAAAGAACTTGTTGACAACACTCCAAAAGCAATCAAAGAAGCTGCTTCTAAAGAAGAAGCTGAAGAAATCAAAGCTAAACTTGAAGAAGTTGGAGCTGGCGTTGAAGTTAAGTAATCTTGCATAAACAAAAAGCTCGCTATCACTGGCGGGCTTTTTTTCTTCATTTTAAAGAAATGACGAAAGATAACGAGGTTTCATCATGCAAGCATCCATTCTTCAATTCTCTTCTCTCAATAAATCTTCAATATTCCTTTCTGATAGGGGGAGATGACTCTGACAGAGCATTACTACTCACGAAAACCGGATGTCGAAAGCAATCCGAAATTTTGGGATTTTACATTAAAGGGACGTACTTTTCGCTTCAAAAGTGATAACGGTGTGTTTTCAAAAAAGGAAGTGGATTTCGGATCGCGCCTTTTAGTAGAGAGCTTTACCCTTAATGGGGCTGCGGAAGGAAATATTCTTGATGTGGGCTGTGGGTATGGGCCAATCGGAATATCAGTTGCGGCGGCCTATCCCGATAGAACGATAGAAATGATTGATATAAATAGCCGGGCAGTTGAATTGTCAAAAGAAAATGCCGCTTCTAATGGGATTGCAAATGTGAAGATCTACGAAAGCGACCGTTTTGACAAAGTAGGCTCCGATCAGTTTGCTGCAATTCTTACGAATCCTCCCATTCGCGCAGGTAAAAGTGTAGTCCACGAAATTTTGGAAGAAGGCTATCGCAGTCTGGTAGCTGGTGGGGAATTATGGGTGGTCATTCAAAAAAAACAAGGCGCACCATCCGCCATGGATAAAATGGAGCAATTATTTGGAAATGTTGAAGTGACGTCGAAGAAAAAAGGTTACTATATACTATTATCCAAAAAGGTTTGACTCTAAAATTTCGCTATGTTAGTATTATAAAATGCATATATATAATTCCGTAACTATGCAATTTTTATACCATTGGTGTATATCCAATGGATAATATGGGGAAAATATATAAATAATAGTTCGTTTTATGAGAAATAGTGGTTTTTAAAATAAAAACCATTTTCTTTTTGTCTATGGAAAATATTCCTTTTCCGGGGCAAATGGAACCTTATAACGCTTGATTTAAGGGGTGAATCAGTTGACAGGTCAACTTGTTCAGTATGGACGACACCGCCAACGTAGAAGTTATGCAAGAATCAGTGAGGTTTTGGATCTTCCGAATCTGATTGAAATTCAAACAGCTTCTTACCAATGGTTTCTGGATGTAGGTTTAAAGGAAATGTTCCAGGACATTTCTCCTATTGAGGATTTTACAGGTAATTTATCGTTAGAATTCATCGATTACAGCTTAGCTGAGCCGAAGTATTCTGTGGAAGAAACAAAAGAACGCGATGTTACGTATTCTGCACCACTTCGTGTGAAAGTGCGCCTTGTTAACAAAGAGACAGGGGAAGTTAAAGACCAAGATGTATTTATGGGTGATTTCCCATTGATGACGGAAACAGGTACATTTGTCATCAATGGTGCCGAACGGGTCATTGTATCCCAATTAGTGCGCTCACCTAGCGTATATTACAACGGTAAAATGGATAAAAACGGTAAGTTGGGTTTCTCTGCGACCGTTATTCCGAACCGTGGCGCATGGCTCGAGTATGAAACAGACGCCAAGGATGTTGTGTATGTTCGAATCGATCGCACGAGGAAATTACCTATTACAGTATTGATGCGTGCCCTTGGATTCGGAACCGATCAGGAAATCATCGATTTAATCGGTGACAACGAATATCTCCGTAACACTCTTGAGAAGGATAATACCGAGAGTGTAGAAAAAGCATTACTTGAAATCTATGAGCGTTTACGCCCAGGTGAACCACCTACTGTCGAAAACGCGAAAAGCCTTTTGGTTTCACGCTTCTTTGATCCAAAACGTTATGATTTAGCGAACGTTGGTCGTTATAAAATAAACAAAAAACTGCATATCAAGAACCGTCTGTTCGGACAACGGATTGCAGAGACCTTGATTGATCCTGAAACGGGAGAGATCATCGTTGAAAAAGGCACAATGCTTGACCGCCGTACACTTGATAGGATCCTGCCTCATATTGAAGCTGGAATCGGATTCAAAACATTCCATCCTTCGGGTGGTGTAGTTGAAGAAGAAACCCTTCTTCAGCCTATCAAAGTATATGCGCCTAATGACGCAGAAGGTGAAAAAGTAATCAATATCATTGGGAATGCTTATGTGACTGATAAGGTCAAAAACATTACTCCGGCAGATATTATTTCTTCCATTAGTTATTTCTTTAACTTATTGCATGGTGTGGGAATCACGGATGACATCGACCACTTAGGTAACCGTCGTCTGCGTTCTGTTGGTGAATTGCTGCAAAACCAGTTTAGAATTGGTTTATCTCGTATGGAGCGTGTCGTTCGTGAACGGATGTCCATTCAAGATACGAATACGATCACTCCGCAGCAACTAATCAACATTCGTCCTGTCATTGCATCCATTAAAGAGTTTTTTGGAAGCTCACAGCTTTCTCAATTCATGGATCAAACGAACCCGTTGGCTGAATTGACACATAAACGCCGTCTTTCTGCATTGGGACCTGGTGGTTTGACACGTGAGCGTGCTGGTTTTGAAGTGCGTGACGTTCATTATTCCCACTATGGCCGTATGTGTCCGATTGAAACGCCTGAGGGACCGAATATCGGCTTGATTAACTCGTTATCCAGTTTTGCAAAGGTAAACCCATATGGCTTCATCGAAACGCCATATCGTCGTGTGGACCCGGAAACTGGTAAAATCACGAGCCAAATCGACTACTTAACAGCCGACGAGGAAGATAACTATGTAGTTGCCCAAGCGAATGTACGCCTGTCCGATGACGGTTCATTCCTTGATAATGATGTCGTTGCCCGTTTCCGCGGTGAAAATACCGTTGTTCCGCGTGACCGCGTAGATTACATGGATGTATCTCCTAAACAAGTCGTTTCTGCCGCGACAGCATGTATTCCTTTCTTGGAAAACGATGACTCCAACCGTGCCCTTATGGGAGCGAACATGCAACGTCAAGCAGTGCCATTGCTACAACCGGAAGCACCTCGCGTTGGAACGGGTATGGAATACGTTTCGGCAAAAGATTCCGGGGCCGCTGTCATCTGTAAACACCCTGGAATCGTGGAGCATGTTGAATCACGTGAAGTATGGGTCCGCAGGGTAAGCGAAGTGGACGGACAGCAAGTAAAAGGCAACCTGGATAAATACCGTCTATTAAAATTCATTCGTTCCAACCAAGGAACGTGCTATAATCAACGCCCAATCGTAAGTGTTGGTGACAATGTCGTAAAAGGTGAGATTCTTGCCGATGGTCCGTCAATGGAAAAAGGCGAATTGGCACTTGGACGTAACGTATTGGTTGCCTTCATGACATGGGATGGGTACAACTATGAAGATGCCATCATCATGAGTGAACGTTTAGTAAAAGATGATGTGTATACTTCTATCCATATTGAAGAATATGAATCTGAATCACGCGATACGAAATTAGGGCCTGAAGAAATCACTCGTGATATTCCTAACGTTGGGGAAGATGCGCTTCGCAATCTTGACGAACGCGGAATCATCCGTGTCGGTGCTGAAGTGAAAGATGGAGACCTTCTAGTAGGTAAAGTCACGCCTAAAGGTGTAACGGAACTGACTGCAGAGGAACGTCTATTACATGCAATCTTCGGTGAAAAAGCACGTGAAGTAAGGGATACCTCACTTCGTGTACCTCACGGTGGCGGCGGAATCGTCCTTGATGTTAAAGTGTTTAACAGAGAAGATGGCGATGAACTGCCTCCAGGTGTAAACCAGCTGGCTCGTGTATATATCGTTCAAAAACGTAAAATCCATGAAGGCGATAAAATGGCGGGTCGACATGGTAACAAAGGGGTAATCTCCAGGATCCTTCCTGAGGAAGATATGCCTTATTTACCAGACGGCACTCCAGTCGACATCATGTTGAATCCACTGGGTGTACCTTCACGTATGAACATCGGTCAGGTGTTGGAGCTTCACTTAGGTATGGCTGCACGCGCACTTGGCATTCATGTAGCATCTCCTGTTTTCGATGGTGCCACCGAGGAAGACGTTTGGGGTACGATTGAAGAAGCCGGGATGTCCCGTGATGCAAAAACTGTCCTTTATGACGGGCGTTCAGGTGAAGCATTCGATAACCGTGTATCCGTTGGTGTCATGTATATGATCAAACTGGCACATATGGTTGATGATAAACTTCATGCACGTTCAACTGGACCTTACTCCCTTGTTACGCAGCAGCCACTTGGTGGTAAAGCGCAATTCGGTGGACAGCGTTTCGGTGAGATGGAAGTATGGGCACTTGAAGCATATGGTGCTGCTTATACATTACAAGAAATCCTTACCGTTAAATCGGATGATGTCGTGGGTCGTGTTAAAACATACGAAGCGATTGTCAAAGGTGAAAATGTCCCTGAACCTGGCGTTCCTGAATCGTTCAAAGTATTGATCAAGGAGCTTCAAAGTTTAGGATTGGATGTTAAAATTCTTAATGCCGAAGACCGTGAGATTGAAATGCGCGATTTGGAAGATGAAGAAGAAGCCAACCAAGCAGACAAATTAAGCCTTGATGCCGATACGAAAGATATGGTTGCCTCCGAAGTAGGGGCACCTGTCAAAGAATAATTAAATATAAACATATCTAGTTATATATGATCCGCTCTGACTGGCAGCAAGATGTTTCTTTCGCGATCTTGCTGCTTAAGTTAGAGCCTTATTGATTCAATCAACCATCATCCGGTGTGGATTGCCTGATACATTCCGGCAATCAAGGGTTAAACCCGGAGATTAAAAGGGAGGTAGGCCCCTTGTTAGACGTTAATAATTTTGAGTATATGAAAATCGGTCTTGCTTCACCAGACAAGATTCGTTCTTGGTCTCATGGAGAAGTGAAGAAGCCGGAAACAATCAACTATCGTACGTTAAAGCCTGAAAAAGACGGTTTATTCTGTGAGAGAATCTTTGGACCTCAAAAGGACTGGGAATGTCATTGCGGAAAATATAAACGTGTTCGTTATAAAGGCGTAGTCTGTGACCGTTGTGGCGTTGAAGTCACTCGTGCCAAAGTACGTCGTGAACGCATGGGCCATATTGAACTGGCGGCGCCAGTTTCGCATATTTGGTATTTCAAAGGAATCCCTAGCCGTATGGGACTTGTCCTAGATATGTCTCCACGTGCCTTGGAAGAAGTTATTTACTTCGCATCTTACGTAGTAACTGAAACGGGCGATACAACTTTAGAAAAGAAACAGCTTCTTTCCGAAAAGGAATATCGTACATACCGTGAAAAATACGGTAAGAAGTTCCAAGCAGCCATGGGTGCGGAAGCTATTAAAAAACTTTTGCAAGATATAGATACGGAAAAGGAAGTAGAGTCGTTGAAAGAGGAGCTTAAAACAGCTCAAGGACAACGAAGGACCCGTGCCATCAAACGATTGGAAGTGCTTGAAGCATTCCGTAACTCCGGAAATGAACCTTCATGGATGATCCTTGACGTGCTGCCGGTCATTCCGCCGGAACTTCGCCCAATGGTACAACTTGATGGCGGACGTTTCGCTACATCTGATTTAAATGATCTATACCGTCGTGTCATCAACCGTAATAACCGGTTGAAACGACTGCTTGACCTTGGAGCACCAAGCATCATCGTTCAAAACGAGAAGCGTATGCTTCAAGAAGCTGTCGATGCTCTTATCGATAATGGCCGCCGTGGCCGTCCGGTAACAGGACCTGGTAACCGTCCATTAAAATCTTTATCTCACATGTTAAAAGGTAAACAAGGGCGCTTCCGTCAAAACCTTCTTGGAAAACGTGTTGATTACTCTGGCCGTTCGGTTATCGTAGTCGGACCAAACTTAAAGATGTATCAATGTGGTCTTCCTAAGGAAATGGCGATTGAATTATTCAAGCCTTTCGTTATGAAGGAGCTTGTTCAAAGAGGCCTGGCGCATAACATTAAATCCGCCAAGCGTAAAATCGAACGTTTATCTCCTGAAATCTGGGATGTCCTTGAAGAAGTGATTAGAGAGCATCCGGTACTATTGAACCGTGCACCGACACTTCATAGACTTGGAATCCAAGCATTCGAGCCTACCTTGGTCGAAGGTCGCGCCATTCGCTTGCACCCGCTCGTTTGTACAGCCTACAACGCTGACTTTGACGGTGACCAAATGGCAGTTCACGTTCCGCTTTCATCTGAAGCGCAAGCTGAGGCACGTATGCTCATGCTGGCTGCACAGAACATCTTGAACCCTAAAGATGGTAAACCAGTCGTTACACCTTCCCAAGATATGGTTTTAGGTAACTATTACTTGACATTGGAAAGAGAAGGCGCGATTGGCGAGGGTATGATCTTCAAAGATACAAGCGAAGCGTTGCTTGCTTACCAAAACGGGTATGTGCATCTGCATTCACGTTGTGCCGTACATGCATCGTCCCTTAATAATGAAACATTCACTGAAGAGCAAAACGGCCAGTTGCTTATCACGACTGTCGGTAAATTGATTTTCAATGAAATTTTACCAAAATCATTCCCGTATATTAACGAACCAACACGTTATAACCTGGAAACGAAAACTCCGGAAAAATATTTCGTGGAAAAAGGCGCTAATATCCCGGAACTGATTGCGGCTCAACCGGCAATCGATCCATTCAAGAAAAAAATTCTTGGAAATATCATTGCGGAAGTCTTTAAACGCTTCAAGATTACCGAAACATCCAAAATGCTTGACAGGATGAAGGATCTTGGATTCAAATATTCGACAAAAGCCGGTATTACCGTAGGTGTGGCTGATATCGTCGTTTTAAAAGAAAAACAAGAAATCATCACCGAAGCTCAAACTAAAGTGGATAACGTCTTAAAACAATTCAGACGTGGCTTAATCACGGAAGATGAGCGTTATGATCGCGTCATTTCGATCTGGAGTGCTGCAAAGGATACCATTCAGTCCAAGCTTATGGACTCATTGGACCGCCGCAACCCGATCTTCATGATGAGTGACTCCGGTGCCCGTGGTAACGCATCTAACTTCACGCAGCTTGCGGGTATGCGCGGATTGATGGCCAACCCGGCTGGACGGATCATCGAATTACCGATCAAATCAAGTTTCCGTGAAGGTTTAACGGTGTTGGAGTACTTCATCTCTACACATGGTGCGCGTAAAGGTCTTGCCGATACAGCACTTAAAACAGCCGATTCCGGTTACCTTACTCGTCGACTTGTTGACGTTGCCCAAGATGTCATCATCCGTGATGACGATTGTGGTACGGACCGCGGCTTGAAAATTTCAGCCTTGAGAGAAGGTACAGAAATAATCGAGCATCTTGAAGAACGCCTAGTCGGCCGTTATGCAAGAAAAGCGATCAGACATCCTGAAACGAATGAAGTGATCGTAGCTGAAAACGACCTTATCACTGAAGATCTTGCTAACTATATTGAATCTCTAAAAATTGAAACAGCGTGGATTCGCTCTGCCTTTACATGTAACACGAGTCATGGTGTATGTAAAAAATGTTACGGACGCAACTTGGCTACCGGCCAAGAAGTTGAAGTGGGCGAAGCTGTCGGTATCATTGCGGCCCAATCAATTGGAGAACCTGGTACACAGTTAACGATGCGTACATTCCATACTGGTGGGGTTGCAGGAGACGATATCACACAAGGTCTTCCTCGTATCCAAGAGATATTTGAGGCAAGGAACCCTAAAGGTCAAGCTGTCATTTCCGAGATCGAAGGTACGGTCGTTTCTATTAATGAAATCAGGGATAAACAACAGGAAATCGTTGTTCAAGGAGCAGTGGAGTCCCGCACATATACTGCACCGTACACAGCGCGCCTAAGAGTTACTGTTGATACTCCTGTCCGCCGCGGTGAAGAACTGACA
Organism: Peribacillus muralis; assembly: GCF_001645685.2. NCBI lineage: Bacteria > Bacillati > Bacillota > Bacilli > Caryophanales > Bacillaceae > Peribacillus > Peribacillus muralis. The sequence continues at coordinate 111,098 of NZ_CP017080.1, forward strand.
GAGGGATCCATCGACCCGAAAGAATTGCTGAAAGTTACCGATGTACTTACTGTTCAGGAATACCTGTTGCATGAAGTGCAGAAAGTATACCGGATGCAGGGGGTTGAAATCGGCGATAAACATATCGAGGTAATGGTTAGACAAATGATGCGTAAAGTCCGTGTGCTTGATGCAGGTGAAACGGAAGTGCTTCCAGGAACATTATTGGACGTAAACCAATTCACGACTGCCAATACAGATGCATTGTTGACTAGCAAATTGCCTGCTACTGGACGCCCTGTGTTATTGGGTATCACTAAAGCATCTCTAGAAACGGATTCATTCTTGTCTGCCGCATCATTCCAAGAAACAACAAGAGTCTTGACTGATGCAGCAATCAAAGGAAAACGTGACGAGTTGCTTGGTCTTAAAGAAAATGTCATCATCGGTAAACTAGTTCCAGCAGGTACGGGTATGCTTCGCTACAGAAAAGCGAACCCTGTCGTTGTTGGTGATGAAAGCACCGAAACAGTGTCTGTGGACTAAGGAATAACGGACCAGCTCAATAATGAAACTGATAACAGTGCTCCCTCAATTCCATGGAGCAGGAGATCAGGCATCATTGAGCTGGTTTCTCTTAATTAAATTTGGTACCTGAGTGCCCATTAGAGATTAAGACTAGGGTATTTCGCTAAAGCAGTATGCAAATCTTTATAGAAATATGTATGGAAAACCTTTTGCTTATAATTATTTTTTGAAAGAAGTTGACAGTATCCGACTTATAATGATACTATAGCAAAGGTGCTCCTATGTTACCCTGTAACTTTGGAGGATATGGACCATGTCTTATGAAAAAGTAATACAGGCAAAGTCAGTGATTATAGGAACGAAACAAGCAGTTAGAGCTCTTAAAAACAATTTAATTCAAGAAGTTATCATCGCTGATGATGCAGATATATACTTGACTGGGCGTGTCATTGAGACCGCTAAAGAATTGGATGTTCCTATCACATATGTTGATTCGATGAAAATGCTTGGAAAAGCATGTGGTATTGATGTCGGAGCAGCAACTGTTGCCATTAAAAAGTAAAAATGTTTTTGCAATAATATTTGCAAAGACTTTGTTTTTACCCATTTATGAACCACCTGGATGTGTGGTACTAGAAATGAAAACGTGAAGGGAGGAAAAATGTAATGCCTACTATTAATCAATTAGTGCGTAAAGGACGCGAGTCTAAAGAGGTTAATTCAAAATCTCCAGCACTTAACAAAGGCTACAACAGCTTTAAAAAAGCACAAACTAACGTATCATCTCCGCAAAAACGTGGTGTTTGCACTCGTGTGGGTACAATGACACCGAAGAAACCGAACTCCGCGTTACGTAAATATGCGCGTGTACGTTTAACAAACGGTATCGAGGTAACAGCTTATATCCCAGGTATCGGTCACAACCTACAAGAACACAGCGTGGTTCTTATCCGTGGCGGTCGTGTAAAGGATTTACCAGGGGTACGTTACCATATCGTACGTGGTGCTCTTGATACTGCTGGAGTTAACAATCGTATGCAAGGCCGTTCTAAATACGGTACTAAGCGTCCGAAAGCAGCTAAAAAATAATTTCAAAACAAAAATTAAACTTTCTTGAAAGGAGGAAATATAATGCCTCGTAAAGGACCTGTAACGAAAAGAGACGTATTACCAGATCCGATTTATAATTCAAAACTTGTGACTCGCTTAATCAACAAATTAATGGTTGATGGACAAAGAGGTAAATCACAAAAAATTCTTTACTCTGCATTCGATTTAATCAAAGAACGTACTGGCAATGAGCCGATCGAAGTTTTCGATCAAGCACTAAAAAACATCATGCCTGTATTAGAAGTAAAAGCACGCCGTGTGGGTGGAGCTAACTACCAAGTACCAGTTGAGGTGCGTCCAGACCGCAAATCGACTCTAGGACTTCGTTGGTTAGTGAACTACTCTCGCCTTCGTGGAGAAAAAACGATGGAAGAGCGCTTAGCTTACGAAATCATGGATGCTGCAAACAATACTGGAGCAGCAGTTAAGAAACGTGAAGATACACACAAAATGGCTGAAGCTAATAAAGCATTCGCTCATTATCGCTGGTAAAATCTATTACTATAAAATCCTTATAGAAGGAAGGAGAAAGACAAATGGTAAGAGAGTTCTCCTTAGCAAACACTCGTAATATCGGTATCATGGCTCACATCGATGCTGGTAAAACGACAACAACAGAGCGTGTTCTTTATTACACTGGTAAAATCCATAAAATTGGTGAAACGCACGAAGGTGCTTCACAAATGGACTGGATGGAACAGGAACAAGAACGCGGAATCACGATCACTTCCGCTGCAACAACTGCACAGTGGAAAGGTCACCGAGTAAACATCATCGATACGCCTGGACACGTAGACTTCACGGTTGAAGTTGAACGTTCATTGCGTGTACTTGATGGAGCTGTAGCTGTACTTGATGCCCAATCAGGTGTTGAGCCTCAAACTGAAACGGTTTGGCGCCAAGCTACAACTTACGGTGTACCACGTGTCGTATTCGTAAACAAAATGGACAAAATCGGTGCGGATTTCCTTTATTCAGTTGGAACAATCCACGATCGTCTACAAGCTAATGCTCACCCGGTTCAGTTACCTATCGGTGCTGAAGATCAATTCTCTGCAATCATCGACCTTATCGAAATGAAAACTCATTTCTATGGTAATGACCTAGGAACTGATATCACTGTTGGTGAAATTCCTGAAGAACATCGTGAATTGGCTGAAGAGTACCGTGAAAAGCTAATTGAAGCAGTAGCTGAAGTGAACGAAGACTTAATGGAAAAATACCTTGGCGGCGAAGAAATCAGCATTGCTGAATTAAAAGCAGCCATCCGTACGGCTACCGTTAATGTCGAATTCTTCCCAGTTATCTGTGGATCTGCTTTCAAAAACAAAGGTGTTCAATTAATGCTTGACAACGTTATCGACTTCCTTCCATCTCCATTGGATGTACCGGCTATCAAAGGTACACTACCGGATTCAGAAGATGAAGTGGAACGTCATTCAGATGATTCTGAACCGTTCTCTGCACTAGCGTTTAAAGTTATGACTGACCCTTACGTTGGTAAACTTACATTCTTCCGCGTGTACTCAGGTACATTGGAATCAGGATCATATGTAATCAACTCAACAAAAGGTAAACGTGAACGTATTGGACGTATTCTTCAAATGCACGCAAACAGCCGTGAAGAAATTTCTACTGTATACGCAGGGGATATCGCTGCTGCTGTTGGTTTGAAAGATACGACTACTGGTGATACACTATGTGACGACAAGAACCAAGTAATTCTTGAATCCATGGTATTCCCAGAGCCAGTTATCTCACTTTCAGTTGAACCGAAATCAAAAGCAGACCAAGACAAAATGGGTCAAGCTTTACAAAAGCTACAAGATGAAGATCCTACATTCCGTGCGCATACTGACCAAGAAACGGGTCAAACGATTATCGCTGGTATGGGTGAGCTTCACTTGGACATCCTTGTCGACCGTATGCGTCGTGAATTCAAAGTGGAAGCAAACGTTGGTGCTCCTCAAGTAGCATACCGTGAAACTTTCCGTGGTTCAGCTAAAGTCGAAGGTAAATTCGTTCGTCAATCTGGTGGACGTGGACAATTCGGACACGTATGGATCGAATTTGGTCCAAACGAAGAAGGTAAAGGCTTCGAATTTGAAAATGCTATCGTCGGTGGTGTAGTGCCGCGTGAATACATCCCTGCAGTTCAAGCTGGATTAGTTGATTCACTTGACCGTGGTGTACTTGCTGGTTACCCGCTAGTTGACATCAAAGCAAAATTATTCGACGGATCTTACCATGACGTTGACTCCAATGAAATGGCATTTAAAATTGCTGCATCAATGGCTCTTAAAAATGCTGCTTCAAAATGTAAACCGGTTATCCTTGAACCAATCATGAAAGTGGAAGTTGTAATTCCTGAAGATTACCTAGGCGACATCATGGGAGATATCACATCTCGCCGTGGCCGTGTAGAAGGTATGGAAGCCCGCGGTAACACACAAATGGTTAAAGCGATGGTTCCGCTATCCGAAATGTTCGGTTATGCAACATCTTTACGTTCTAACACACAAGGACGCGGAACATTCTCTATGCACTTCGATCATTATGAAGAAGTACCTAAGAGCATTTCTGAAGAAATCATCAAAAAAAATAAAGGTGAATAATTGATTTTCATCTCTTATTAAAGTATAACTATCTTATGTAAGCTGTGATGGAAGAATAAGTCTTCTTTCACAGCCCTTATATACTTAATCTTTTATTTATAATTTTAAGGAGGAATTCCTAATGGGAAAAGCTAAATTTGATCGTTCAAAACCGCACGTTAACGTTGGAACAATTGGTCACGTTGACCATGGTAAAACAACTCTAACAGCTGCAATCACAACTGTACTTGCTAAATCTGGTGGCGCTGAAGCACGCGCTTATGACCAAATCGATGGTGCTCCAGAAGAAAGAGAACGTGGTATCACAATCTCTACTGCACACGTTGAGTACGAAACAGCTACTCGTCACTATGCACACGTTGACTGCCCAGGACATGCTGACTATGTTAAAAACATGATCACTGGTGCTGCACAAATGGACGGCGGAATCCTAGTAGTATCTGCTGCTGATGGCCCGATGCCTCAAACGCGTGAGCACATCCTTCTTTCACGTCAAGTAGGTGTACCATACCTAGTAGTATTCATGAACAAATGCGACATGGTTGATGACGAGGAACTTCTTGAATTAGTAGAAATGGAAATCCGTGATCTTCTAACTGAATACGATTTCCCTGGCGATGACATTCCAGTTATCAAAGGTTCTGCACTAAAAGCTCTTCAAGGAGACGCTGCTTGGGAAGAAAAAATTCATGAATTGATGAACGCTGTTGACGAGTACATCCCAGAACCAACTCGTGACACTGAAAAACCATTCATGATGCCAGTTGAGGATGTATTCTCAATCACTGGTCGTGGAACTGTTGCTACTGGTCGTGTTGAGCGTGGACAAGTTAAAGTCGGTGACGTTGTTGACATCATCGGTTTCAACGAAGAGTCTAAACCAACAACTGTAACTGGAGTTGAAATGTTCCGTAAACTTCTTGACTATGCTGAAGCTGGTGACAACATCGGTGCACTTCTTCGTGGTGTATCCCGTGAAGATATCCAACGTGGACAAGTGCTTGCTAAACCAGGTACAATCACTCCGCACACTAAGTTCAAAGCTGAAGTTTATGTTCTTTCTAAAGAAGAAGGTGGACGTCACACTCCATTCTTCACAAACTACCGTCCTCAGTTCTACTTCCGTACAACCGATGTAACTGGTATTTGTAACCTTCCTGAAGGCGTAGAAATGGTTATGCCTGGAGACAACATCGAAATGACTGTAGAACTTATCGCTCCAATCGCTATCGAAGAAGGTACTAAATTCTCTATCCGTGAGGGTGGACGTACTGTAGGCGCTGGTGTAGTTGCTACAATCACTGAGTAATTGATACAAAAACGAATATTGGAAGGGACGCCTTCCGAAAAAGAGCAGATGGGACGCCATCTGCTCTTTTTTTTGTTTTGCTGCGGATACTTCCTTCTATATTATCAGTAAAAAATCCGTGGCAATCCGCTGAAAAGTCTTGCTGATACCATTTGAAGAAAATGGATGGGGAAGACCTTGAAGAATGTACTTGTAAATACTTGAGATAGTATGTATAATAATAAAAGTGTGTTGCACAAGAAAAGTCTAAGTAATACTTGCTTTCTACTTGTGCTTTATGTATAATAGACAATGTTGGTCTTTGACTGCGATGATATGGAAGGTTGCTGACACACCCGGCCGCTTTGCCATGGCGAGTGTGTGGGAAATTTCCATTGAGAAGGTCTATTTTAAAATAGGCGAAAAGGAGGGAAAATTATGGCAAAACAAAAGATTCGTATCCGTTTAAAAGCATATGATCACAGAATCCTTGATCAATCTGCTGAGAAAATTGTTGAAACTGCAAAACGTTCTGGTGCGGCTGTATCTGGTCCAATTCCATTACCTACTGAAAGATCGGTATATACGATCCTACGTGCGGTTCATAAATACAAAGATTCTCGTGAACAATTCGAAATGCGTACGCATAAACGTCTAATCGACATCGTTAACCCAACTCCACAAACAGTTGATTCATTGATGCGTTTAGATTTACCATCAGGCGTTGACATTGAAATCAAATTATAATTCATATAAATATGAACAATTACTCTAGGAGGTGTGACTTATGACCAAAGGAATCTTAGGAAGAAAAATCGGTATGACTCAAGTTTTTGCTGAAAACGGTGAACTTATCCCGGTAACAGTTATCGAAGCTGCTAATAACGTGGTTCTTCAAAAGAAAACTGTTGAAACTGATGGCTATGAAGCAGTTCAAGTCGGTTTTGAAAACAAACGTGAAAAGCTTTCTAACAAACCTGAAAAGGGACATGTTGAAAAAGCAAATACTACTCCTAAGCGCTTCATTCGCGAATTCCGCGGAACGGATCTTACTGAATATGAGATCGGTCAAGAAGTCAATGTAAGTATTTTCGCTGAAGGCGATTTAGTAGATGTATCAGGAGTTTCAAAGGGTAAAGGTTTCCAAGGCTCTATCAAGCGTCATGGACAATCTCGCGGACCGATGTCTCATGGTTCTCGTTACCACCGTCGCCCAGGTTCAATGGGTCCTGTAGCTCCAAACCGCGTATTCAAAGGTAAACTATTACCAGGACGTATGGGTGGGGAACAAATTACTGTTCAAAACTTAGCTATCGTTAAGGTTGATGTTGAACGTAACCTACTATTGATCAAAGGTAATGTACCAGGTGCTAGAAAAGCGTTGATCAAAGTTAAAACTGCTGTTAAAGCAAAGTAATTTCCGAGAAAGGAGGAGCAATAGAATGCCAAAAGTTACATTGTTCAACCAAACAGGTTCACAAGTTGGCGACATCGAGCTAAATGAAGCCATCTTTGGTATCGAACCTAACAATCATGTATTATTTGAAGCAATCATCATGCAACGAGCTTCCTTACGTCAAGGAACTCACAAAGTTAAAAACCGTTCTGAAGTTGCAGGCGGTGGACGCAAGCCTTGGAAACAAAAAGGAACTGGACGCGCGCGTCAAGGTTCTATCCGTTCTCCACAATGGCGTGGCGGTGGTATCGTCTTTGGACCAACTCCAAGATCATACTCTTACAAGCTTCCTAAAAAGGTTCGTCGTTTAGCTATTAAATCTGCATTGTCTGCAAAGGCATTGGAAGAGAACATTTTGGTACTTGAAAGCTTGTCTTTCGAAGCTCCAAAAACAAAAGAATTTGTAGCTGTACTTAAAAACCTTTCCGTTGATACTAAAACGTTGATCGTTACTGACGGTTTAGATGAGAAAGTTGCTCTTTCTGCACGTAACATCCCTGGTGTTACTGTAGTGGAAGCTGTTGGTCTTAATGTTCTTGATGTTGTTTCACACAACAAATTGATCTTGACTAAATCAGCTGTCGAAAAAGTAGAGGAGGTGCTTGCATAATGGATGCACGCGATATCATTAAGCGCCCCGTAATCACTGAACGCTCTTCAGACGTAATGGCTGAAAAAAAATATACATTTGAAGTTGATGTTAGAGCTAACAAAACTCAAGTTAAAGATGCTGTTCAAGAAATTTTCGGCGTTAAAGTTGAGAAAGTTAACATCATGAACTACAAAGGTAAATTCAAACGCATGGGCAAACATGCAGGCTATACTAACAAGCGCCGTAAAGCAATTGTTAAATTGACTGCTGACAGCAAAGAAATCGAGCTATTCGAGGCTTAATTCATTAGAGAAGGAGGGAAATACAAATGGCGATTAAGAAGTATAAACCTACCTCTAACGGTCGACGTAATATGACAACTTCCGATTTTGCTGAGATCACTACAGACAAACCGGAAAAATCATTACTTGCTCCTTTACACAGCAAAGGCGGCCGTAATAACCAAGGTAAGTTAACAGTTCGTCATCAAGGTGGCGGCCACAAGCGTCAATACCGTATCATCGATTTCAAACGGAATAAAGATGGTATACCTGGACGCGTTGCTACTATTGAGTACGATCCAAATCGTTCTGCAAACATTGCATTAATTAATTACGTTGATGGAGAAAAACGTTATATCCTAGCTCCGAAAAACCTAGAAGTAGGTTTGGAAATCATGTCAGGTCCAGAAGCTGACATTAAAGTGGGTAACGCTCTTCCTCTTATTAACATCCCAGTTGGTACAGTAATCCATAACATCGAGCTTAAACCAGGTAAGGGTGGACAATTGGTCCGTTCAGCAGGTACATCTGCACAAGTACTTGGTAAAGAAGGCCGTTATGTACTTGTACGTTTAAACTCAGGTGAGGTTCGTATGATTCTTGCTACTTGCCGTGCTTCCATCGGTCAAGTTGGTAACGAACAACATGAACTTATCAACATTGGTAAAGCTGGCCGTAACCGTTGGTTAGGTAAACGCCCAACAGTTCGTGGATCAGTAATGAACCCGAACGATCACCCGCATGGTGGTGGTGAAGGTAAAGCACCAATCGGACGTAAATCACCAATGTCTCCATGGGGCAAACCGACTCTTGGATTCAAAACGCGTAAAAAGAAAAACAAATCCGATAAATTTATCGTACGTCGTCGTAAAAAATAACGGGATTGACCTACGGTTCATATATCGAACCGTAGAACAGTCACGAAGGGAGGTACTCGCATGGGTCGTAGCTTAAAAAAAGGGCCTTTTGTTGATGATCATTTATTGGTAAAAGTTGAAAAGTTAAATGAAGCTGACAAGAAACAGGTAGTTAAAACTTGGTCTCGTCGCTCAACAATCTTCCCGCAATTCATCGGACATACAATCGCTGTTTATGACGGTCGTAAGCATGTGCCGGTTTATGTAACAGAAGATATGGTAGGACACAAACTAGGCGAATTCGCGCCTACACGCACTTATAAAGGTCACGCAAGTGATGACAAGAAAACAAGACGTTAATGAGAGGAGGGCATCTCATGCAAGCTAAAGCTGTCGCTAAAACAGTTCGTATTGCTCCTCGTAAAGTGCGTTTAGTCGCAGATCTAATTCGAGGAAAACAAGTAGGTGAAGCAGTAGCGATTCTTCGCTTAACACCAAAATCTGCTTCTCCAGTCGTAGAAAAAATTCTGAAATCTGCTATCGCAAATGCAGAACACAACTACGAAATGGATATTAATAACCTAGTCGTTTCAGAGGCATACGTTAACGAAGGACCAACATTAAAACGTTTCCGTCCTCGCGCTCAAGGTCGTGCGAGTGCAATCAACAAACGTACTAGTCATATTACAATCGTTGTATCAGAAAAGAAGGAGGGGTAATCTGTGGGTCAAAAGGTAAATCCAATCGGTATGCGTATCGGGATCATCCGTGACTGGGAATCCAAATGGTACGCTGATAAAGACTACGCAGTTCTTTTGCATGAAGACATCAAAGTTCGTGAATATATCGCGAAACGCTTGAATGATGCTTCAGTTTCCAAAGTAGAGATCGAACGTGCAGCTAACCGCATTAACGTATCTGTCCACACTGCTAAACCAGGAATGGTTATCGGTAAAGGCGGTACTGAGGTTGAAGCGCTTCGTAAAGCTTTGAACCAGCTGACTGGCAAAAGAGTTCATATCAATATCATCGAAATTAAAAGAGCAGATCTTGACGCAAAATTGGTTGCTGAAAACATCGCTCGTCAATTAGAAAACCGCGTTTCATTCCGTCGTGCTCAGAAGCAAGCTATTCAACGCACAATGCGTTCAGGCGCTAAAGGAATCAAAACACAAGTTTCTGGTCGTCTTGGCGGTGCTGATATTGCTCGTGCTGAACATTACAGCGAAGGAACAGTTCCACTTCACACACTTCGTGCTGACATAGATTATGCTCATGCTGAAGCAGATACTACTTACGGTAAGCTAGGCGTGAAAGTTTGGATCTACCGTGGAGAAGTTCTTCCTACTAAGAAGAAATCTGAGGAAGGAGGAAAATAATATGTTATTGCCAAAACGCGTAAAATACCGTCGTGAACACCGCGGTAAGATGAGAGGGATGGCTAAGGGCGGCACTGAAGTTCATTTCGGAGAATTTGGACTTCAAGCTCAAGAAGCTTCCTGGATCACTAACCGCCAAATCGAAGCAGCTCGTATCGCGATGACTCGTTATATGAAGCGTGGAGGAAAAGTTTGGATCAAGATCTTCCCAAGCAAACCTTACACAGCTAAGCCGCTTGAAGTACGGATGGGTTCCGGTAAAGGTGCTCCTGAAGGTTGGGTAGCAGTAGTTAAACCGGGCAAAGTATTGTTTGAAATCTCTGGTGTATCTGAAGAGGTGGCAAGAGAAGCATTGCGCCTTGCAGCACACAAACTTCCAATCAAATGTAAGTTTGTAAAAAGAGAGGAAATTGGTGGTGAAACAAATGAAAGCTAATGAAATCAAAGATCTAACCACTGCTGAAATTGAACAAAAACTAAAATCTCTTAAAGAAGAACTATTTAATCTTCGTTTCCAGTTAGCTACTGGACAACTTGAAAATACAGCTCGCATCCGTGAAGTTCGCAAATCGATTGCTCGTATGAAAACAGTTGTTCGTCAAAGAGAGATCGGTGTCACTAATCGATAATGAATGGAGGTTTGCAGAATGAGCGAACGCAACCAACGCAAAATCTACACTGGCCGCGTAGTATCCGATAAAATGGATAAAACAGTAACAGTTGTTGTAGAAACCTATAAAAAGCATTCTTTATACGGTAAACGCGTGAAATACTCTAAAAAGTTTAAAGCTCATGACGAGCTAAACGAAGCTAAAGCAGGCGACGTAGTACGTATCATGGAAACTCGTCCACTTTCAGCTACAAAACGCTTCCGTCTTGTAGAAGTAGTAGAAAAAGCAGTAATCATTTAATATAGTTCGGATTAAGCTAATTCCGAAGGGAGGTACCGTACATGATTCAACAAGAATCTCGTTTAAAAGTCGCTGACAATTCAGGTGCTCGTGAAGTGCTAACAATTAAAGTCCTAGGTGGTTCCGGCCGTAAAACTGCTAACATCGGTGATATCATCGTTTGTACAGTTAAACAGGCAACACCAGGAGGCGTTGTTAAAAAAGGTGAAGTCGTTAAGGCTGTTGTTGTCCGTACAAAACGTGGTATGCGTCGTCCTGACGGTTCTTACATTCGTTTTGATGAAAACGCATGTGTAATTATCCGTGACGATAAGAGCCCACGTGGAACTCGTATTTTTGGACCTGTTGCTCGTGAATTACGTGACAATAGCTTCATGAAGATCGTTTCTCTTGCTCCAGAAGTTCTATAATATGTAAAAATTGTATAAAGCCTTTCAAGGAGGTGCCAAGCTAATGCATGTTAAAAAAGGTGACAAAGTCGTAGTCATCTCTGGTAAGGACAAAGGCAAACAAGGAACAATTCTTGCAGCATATCCGAAACAAAATCGTGTGCTTGTTGAAGGAATTAACATCGTGAAAAAGCATTCCAAGCCATCTCAAATTAATCCACAAGGTGGAATTATCAGCAGAGAAGCTGCTATTCACGTATCCAATGTAATGCCACTTGATCCTAAATCAGGTAAACCGACTCGTGTTGGATATAAGATTGAAAATGGTAAAAAAGTACGCGTAGCTAAAATATCAGGTGAAACTTTAGATAAATAAGTCATAAATGAAGGGAGGTACACTAAGCAATGAGCCGCCTTAAAGAAAAATTCAAAAGTGAAATTACACCATCATTGATGGGTAAATTCAACTATCAATCAGTAATGCAAGTACCAAACATTGAGAAGATCGTTATTAACATGGGTGTGGGTGACGCAGTATCTAACTCTAAAGCTTTAGATACAGCTGTTGAAGAACTTACATTGATCACTGGTCAAAAACCTGTTGTAACAAAAGCAAAAAAATCAATCGCAGGCTTCCGTTTGCGTGAAGGTATGCCTATCGGAGCGAAAGTTACACTACGTGGAGAGCGTATGTATCAATTCCTTGATAAGCTAGTATCAGTATCTTTACCACGTGTACGTGATTTCCGCGGCGTTTCAAAGAAATCCTTTGACGGACGTGGGAACTATACATTGGGTGTTAAAGAACAACTTATCTTCCCTGAGATTGATTACGATAAAGTGAGCAAAGTTCGTGGTATGGACATCGTTATCGTAACGACTGCCAACACTGACGAAGAAGCTCGTGAACTACTTACTCAAGTTGGAATGCCGTTCCAAAAGTAAAGTAATCTCTAAATAAAGGGAGGCGAAATCGTGGCTAAAAAGTCTATGATCGTAAAGCAAAAACGCGAACAGAAGTTTAAAGTACAAGAATATACACGTTGCGAACGTTGCGGACGTCCACATTCAGTATTACGTAAATTTAAACTTTGTCGTATTTGTTTCCGCGAACTTGCATATAAAGGACAAATTCCTGGCGTTAAAAAAGCTAGCTGGTAAAACCCGAGTTTGGGAAGGAGGTAAAATATAATGGTCATGACAGATCCCGTTGCAGATATGCTTACTCGCATCCGTAATGCGAATATGGTTCGTCACGAAAAACTAGAAGTTCCTGCTTCAAAGATCAAAAAGGAAATTGCTGAGATCTTAAAGCGTGAAGGCTTCGTACGTGACTTTGAATTAATCGAAGACAATAAACAAGGTATCATCCGTATCTTCTTAAAATACGGTGCAAACAACGAACGTGTTATCACTGGTCTGAAACGTATCAGTAAACCTGGTTTGCGTGTATATGCAAAAACTGGAGAGGTACCTCGCGTTCTTAACGGCTTAGGTATCGCAATTGTTTCTACTTCTCACGGAGTTTTAACAGACAAGGAAGCTCGCTCTAAACAAGTTGGCGGAGAAGTTTTAGCATACGTTTGGTAATACATTTTCACAAGAATGGAGGTGCACAATATGTCTCGTATAGGTAAAAAACCTATTGAAATCCCTACAGGCGTAACAGTTACTATTAACGGAAGTGATGTAACTGTTAAAGGACCTAAAGGTGAATTAACTAGATCATTCAGTCCTGACCTAACAATCGCTGTTGAAGAGAACGTGTTAACTGTAACACGTCCGTCTGACGAGAAGACTCACCGTTCTTTACACGGAACTACTCGCGCACTTATCTCTAACATGGTTGAAGGTGTATCTAAAGGATTCGAAAAATCACTTGAACTTATTGGGGTAGGGTACCGTGCACAAAAGCAAGGTACTAAGCTTATCCTTAACGTAGGATACTCACACCCTGTAGAAATAGAGCCAGAAGCTGGCGTTGAAGTCGAAGTTCCTTCTAATACAAAAGTAATCATCAAAGGTACAAACAAAGAACGTGTAGGAGCTCTTGCAGCTAATATCCGTGATGTTCGTCCGCCTGAGCCGTATAAAGGCAAAGGGATCCGTTACGAAGGCGAATTCGTTCGTCGTAAAGAAGGTAAAACTGGTAAGTAATGCCGCATAAGTAAACGAAAGGAGTGACGTAAATGATTACGAAGCTTGATAAAAATGCTACTCGTCAGAAAAGACATGCGCGTGTACGTGCTAAGCTTTCTGGAACAGAAGCTCGTCCTCGTTTAAATGTGTTTCGTTCAAACAAACACATTTACGCACAATTAATTGACGATGCAAAAGGCGTAACATTAGCAAGTGCTTCAACTCTTGACAAAGAGATCGGTATCGAAGCTAGTAGCAATGCTGAAGCAGCTCAAAAAGTTGGCGAACTTATTGCGAAACGTGCTGTTGAAAAAGGTTTCAAAGCTGTGGTATTTGACCGCGGTGGTTACCTCTTCCATGGTCGTGTTAAAGCATTGGCTGACGCTGCTCGTGAAAACGGCTTAGAATTTTAATGGATAAGGAGGGACATAACAGATGCGTAGCATTGATCCTAATAAATTAGAACTTGAAGAACGCGTAGTTACAGTAAATCGTGTAGCTAAAGTTGTTAAAGGCGGACGTCGTTTCCGTTTCACTGCACTAGTTGTTGTTGGTGATAAAAATGGTCATGTTGGATTTGGTACTGGTAAAGCTCAAGAAGTTCCGGATGCGATCCGTAAAGCTATTGAGGATGCTAAGAAAAATCTAATTACTGTACCAATGGTTGGAACTACAATTCCTCACCTTGTGAACGGTCGCTATGGCGCAGGTCACATTCTATTGAAACCAGCTTCTGAAGGTACAGGAGTAATTGCTGGTGGTCCTGTTCGTGCGGTACTTGAATTAGGCGGAGTTAGCGATATCTTGTCTAAATCACTAGGTACTAATACACCTATTAATATGGTTCGCGCAACAATCGAAGGATTGAAGCAATTGAAACGTGCTGAAGACGTAGCTAAGTTACGTGGTAAATCAGTACAAGAACTGTTAGGATAAGGAGGGAAATCGAATTATGGCTAATAAATTAGAAATTACCCTCACTCGCAGCTTGATTGGTCGTCCTGAAGATCAACGTGTTACAGTTAACACTTTGGGTTTACGCAAAATGCATCAAACGGTTATTCATGAAGATAACCCTGCGATTCGCGGTATGATTACCAAAGTTGCTCATCTTGTTACTGTAAAAGAACAATAAAATAATTTTTATCTTAACAAGGAGGTGCCAACATGAAACTTCATGAGTTAAAAGCTGCAGAAGGTTCTCGTAAAGAACGTAAACGTAAAGGTCGCGGTATTGGATCTGGTAACGGTAAAACAGCAGGTAAAGGTCACAAAGGACAAAACGCTCGCTCAGGCGGCGGTGTACGCCTTGGATTTGAAGGGGGTCAAACTCCTCTATTCAGACGTTTGCCTAAACGTGGATTTACCAACGTTAACCGTAAAGACTATGCTATCGTGAATCTTGATACGTTAAATCTTTTCGAAGACGGTACTGAAGTAACACCAGCTCTTTTACTTGAGACTGGAGTTGTAAGTAAAGAAAAAGCAGGAATCAAAATTCTTGCCAAAGGAAACATTGAGAAAAAGCTTACTGTTAAAGCTCACAAATTCTCTTCTACTGCAAAAGAAGCTATCGAAGCTGCTGGCGGTAAAACAGAGGTGATCTAATGTTTCGCACGATCTCCAATTTTATGCGCGTGGGTGAAATAAGGAACAAGATCATTTTTACCCTTCTCATGTTAATCGTCTATCGCATCGGTACATTTATACCTGTACCGCATGTGAATGCCGATTTTCTTGCTCAACAGGACCAGCTGAGCGTCATCGGTCTTCTAAATACCTTTGGCGGCGGTGCTCTACAAAACTTTTCAATCTTAGCGATGGGGATCATGCCTTATATCACGGCATCCATCATCGTTCAGCTATTACAGATGGACGTTGTCCCTAAGTTTGCTGAATGGTCTAAGCAAGGGGAGGCAGGGCGCCGTAAATTAGCTCAATTCACTCGGTACTTCACTATTATCCTGGGATTCATCCAAGCTTTGGGTATGTCTTATGGGTTCAATAATATGTCTAATGGCCAGTTAATTGAAAATCCTGGAATTCCAACATACTTGCTTATCGCAACTGTCTTGACGGCAGGAACAGCTTTTCTTTTGTGGTTAGGGGAGCTGATCACTGCTAAAGGTGTAGGTAATGGGATTTCCATCATAATCTTTGCTGGTATCGTTGCTAGCTTGCCAAACACGGCAAATCAGATTTACGCACAGCAATTCGAAAATGCCGGAGATCAATTATTCTTACGAATCGTATCGATTGTCCTTATTGTATTAGCAGTACTAGCGATTGTGGTTGCTGTCATCTTCATTCAGCAGGCATTACGTAAAATTCCTATACAGTATGCGAAACGTGCTGCGGTAGGACGTACCCAAATGGGTGGCCAGTCTACTCATTTACCATTGAAAGTAAATGCTGCGGGGGTTATTCCGGTAATCTTTGCGATGGCATTTCTGATCACTCCAACTACAATCGCTTCTTTCTTTGGGAAGAACAGCGTGACTAGCTGGATTACAGAAAACCTGACATATACCCATCCTATCGGAATGGCTATATATGTCGCTCTTATCATTGCTTTTGCGTATTTTTATGCATTCATTCAGGTCAATCCTGAACAAATGGCTGAGAATTTGAAAAAGCAAGGTGGCTATGTGCCGGGGATTCGTCCTGGTAAGAGTACCCAAGAATATCTAACACGTGTTTTATACCGCTTAACGTTTGTAGGCTCCATATTCTTAGCCATCATTGCCGTTCTGCCGGTAGTCTTCATTAAGCTTGCTGATCTTCCTCAATCTGCACAGATTGGCGGCACTAGCTTGCTGATCGTAGTCGGGGTTGCCCTTGATACGATGAAGCAGCTGGAATCACAGCTTGTGAAGAGACACTATAAAGGCTTTATAAAGTAATGAGTTTTGGGAACGACATGTTCCCTTTACCCATTATAGAGTTTGAGGGGGAAGAAAATTTTGAATCTAGTTTTAATGGGTCTGCCAGGTGCTGGTAAGGGCACTCAAGCTGAACAAATCGTAGAAAAATATAATATCCCTCATATCTCTACTGGAGATATGTTCCGAACAGCTATAAAAGATGGAACAGAACTAGGTCTAGAGGCGAAATCATTCATGGACAAAGGCGAGTTGGTACCTGATGAAGTTACCATTGGCATTGTACGTGAGCGTTTAAGCAAGGATGACTGCTTTAAGGGGTTTTTGCTTGATGGCTTTCCACGTACTGTGGCGCAAGCAGAGGCACTTGAAAGCATTCTTACTGATTTAGATCGCAAAATAAATTTTGTCATTAATATCGATGTGGATAAAAGCATCTTGATGGAAAGATTGACAGGCCGTCGTATTTGCAAGTCTTGTGGAGCGACATATCACCTTGTATTCAATCCTCCAGCTAAAGATGAAGTATGCGACCGCTGCGGCGGAGAATTATATCAACGTGCTGATGATAATGAAGAAACGGTTCAAAATCGCTTAGATGTGAATTTGAAACAAACTAAGCCACTTCTTGATTTCTACGGAGAAAAAGGGTACTTAGTCAACATTAACGGACAGCAAGATATTAATAAGGTATTTGAAAACATTGATGTGTTGCTTGGTGCTTTGCAAAATTAATCGTCTGGATTGATTTATGAAATTCATACCATTTTTACAACTTACTATCTAAACTTGGTGCAATCCTTTATTACAAAGGGTATAATGGATTTCGCGAGAGCATTCGCACATTTATTAATCAGGTTCTTGTACTTGGTATTCCCTGAATTGGGCGATTACTTTCTAAGTGATCTTCACGGACATATCCGGTCGGCAAAATTGATGAAGAAATGCAGTGACTCTATTGGGATTCCTAAAGAGTCGTGATATAGAGAGTTGAAAGAAGCTATGTCAGGCGTGCGCCTTTCAAACATCTCCCATGCTATTCAAACCTATGTCGAGACTAATTGCTTCTCTATTTCGAGAGTATGTCGGTCACGGAATCGGTCAAGACTTACATGAGGACCCATAAAACCCTCATTTCGGTCCAACTGATAAAGGTCCTCAGTTTAAGCCTGGTTCTACAAAATGGTGAATACTTGATGCAGAATTGTAAGACTTATGAGGATAATTGGACTGTAGTAATGTTGACGGAAAGATGTGTACCTTTTATAGGTTCACGCATAGAGAAGGGAGAATCACTTTAATGGCGAAAGATGATGTAATTGAAGTAGAAGGCACAGTACAAGAGACTTTGCCAAATGCAATGTTTAAGGTAGAATTAGAAAATGGTCATACTGTTTTAGCTCATGTATCCGGTAAAATTCGTATGCACTTTATTCGCATTTTGCCTGGAGATAAAGTTACGGTTGAGCTTTCCCCGTATGATCTAACTCGCGGCAGAATCACATACCGGTTCAAATGATCCCGGTTACGCTCCGATCTGTATAAGGAGGTTAGATAGCAATGAAAGTCAGACCATCAGTCAAACCAATCTGCGAAAAGTGTAAAGTTATCCGCAGAAAAGGTAAAGTTATGGTTATTTGCGAAAACCCTAAACATAAACAAAAACAAGGCTAAATAGAAGGAGGTGCACTCAAGCATGGCACGTATTGCTGGAGTAGATATTCCCCGTGACAAACGTATTGTTATCTCATTAACATATATATATGGTATTGGAAAACAAACAGCGATGAAAGTTCTTACAGAAGCAGGCGTTTCTGAAGAAACTCGCGTTCGTGACTTAACGGAAGACGAATTGAATAAAATTCGTGATATCATTGACAAGCTTAAAGTAGAAGGCGACCTTCGTCGTGAAATCTCCCTAAACATCAAACGTTTAATGGAAATCGGTTCTTACCGTGGTTTACGTCACCGTCGTGGTCTTCCTGTTCGCGGTCAAAACACAAAAAACAATGCTCGTACGCGTAAAGGACCTCGTCGTACAGTAGCTAACAAGAAAAAATAATTAGTAAAGGAGGTTACTTTTCATGGCACGTAAAACTAATACACGTAAACGTCGTGTGAAAAAGAATATAGAAACTGGTATTGCACATATTCGCTCAACTTTCAATAACACCATCGTTACGATCACTGACTCTCATGGTAATGCTATTTCTTGGTCAAGTGCTGGAGCTCTAGGATTCCGTGGATCTCGTAAATCCACTCCATTCGCTGCACAAATGGCTGCTGAAACAGCTGCTAAAACATCAATTGAACATGGTATGAAAACTCTTGAAGTTACAGTTAAAGGACCTGGTGCTGGACGTGAGGCTGCTATCCGTGCACTTCAAGCTGCTGGCCTAGAAGTAACTGCAATTAAAGATGTAACTCCAGTTCCACATAACGGATGCCGTCCACCAAAACGTCGCCGTGTTTAATTTTTCTGTATAGATTTTGTATTCCTGTCAATAATGGGATATAATACTGAGTTTGCGTTCTTACAGAGGATTAATTTTCAGTTGTTGCGCACAGCGGGAACGTATACATGGGGAATTTCGGCTTAAGTGACTTAGCTTACTTGCCGGGGTTTTGACGTTTTGAAGGAGGGTTTATTGATGATCGAAATAGAAAAACCAAAAATCGAAACGGTTGAAATCAACGACGATACCAAATTCGGTAAATTCGTCGTAGAGCCACTAGAGCGTGGGTATGGTACTACATTGGGTAACTCCTTACGTCGTATTCTTTTATCCTCACTCCCAGGTGCTGCTGTCACAGCTATACAAATTGATGGAGTGCTACATGAGTTCTCAACAATTGAAGGCGTCGTGGAAGATGTAACATCTATCATTCTTAATGTGAAAAAACTAGCTCTTAAGATTTACTCTGATGAAGAGAAGACGCTGGAAATTGACGTTCAAGGTGACGGTGTCATCACGGCTGCTGATATCACTCATGATAGTGATGTAGAAATTCTTAATCCGGATTTATATATTGCTACAATTGGTAAAAACGGTCATATGCGTATGCGTTTATCTGCACGTCGCGGCCGCGGCTACACTCCTGCTGTTCAAAACAAGAGAGAAGATCAGCCAATTGGTGTCATTCCAATCGATGCTCTTTACACTCCGGTTTCACGCGTATCTTTCCAAGTTGAAAATACACGTGTAGGACAGTTGTCTAACTTTGACAAGTTAACGTTCGATGTTTGGACTGATGGCAGTACTGGTCCGCAAGAAGCGGTAGCACTTGGAGCTAAGATTTTAACAGAGCATTTGAATATATTCGTTGGGTTAACCGATGAAGCTCAAAATGCTGAAATCATGGTTGAAAAAGAAGAAGATCAAAAAGAAAAAGTTCTTGAGATGACGATCGAAGAATTAGACCTTTCTGTTCGTTCTTACAACTGCTTGAAGCGTGCTGGAATCAATACCGTTCAAGAGCTAGCTCACAAAACGGAAGAAGATATGATGAAAGTACGTAATCTAGGCCGCAAATCACTTGAAGAAGTGAAAGCGAAGCTAGAAGAATTAGGCTTGGGTCTTCGTAAAGACGACTGATAACATGGCGGAATCATCCATTATGTTGTGAGCCTTGTTTTAGACACACAATATAGAACTTCAACAAAGGAGGGAATCTCTAATGGGTTACAGAAAGTTAGGACGCACTAGCGCACAACGTAAAGCATTACTTCGTGATTTAGCTACGGATCTTATTATCCATGAGCGCATTGAAACTACTGAAGCACGTGCAAAGGAATTACGTTCTGTAGTAGATAAAATGATCACTCTTGGTAAACGTGGTGACTTGCATGCACGCCGTCAAGCTGCAGCATTCATCCGTAACGAAATCGCTGACGCTGAGAAAGGCACTGATGCCCTTCAAAAACTATTCAGTGACGTTGCTCCACGTTATGAAGAACGTCAAGGTGGATACACTCGTATCATGAAAGTTGGTCCACGCCGCGGTGACGGTGCACCAGTCGTGGTTATTGAATTAGTTTAATAACAACGATGAAAAAGGGCGGGACAAATGAATATACTCACTTGTTCTATGCCCTTTTTCTTTATTTATAATAGAAATTCTGTTTTTTAGAAATTCGCATTGAGTGTTACGATGGCTGGCGGAACCTTTTTATGAAGGGAGCCTTCACGTCTAGCTCAAGCATCCCTTCCCGCTTATGATAAGCGATTATAAGATAACCTGTTTTTCGTAACAGGCCCGCAGTAAGCTGCTCTTAATTTACCGAAAATTCTTTCGGTGGAAGGGGTGCAGCGTTTTTTTATATTTTCAGAAGAATTGACTGCCTTTTCAACGCCTGTTACTGTTGAGTTTGCAGAGTTTAGTTTAGATGAGTGCAGTCGAGGATGAGGAGGGCCACATGAGGAAGAAGCTGGTTTCTTTAAGTAATATTATTTATAAATATGAGGGTCAGTCTCGAAATGCCTTGGATGATGTTTCATTTGATATTCAACAAGGTGAGTGGCTTGCGATTGTCGGACATAATGGTTCCGGCAAGTCGACATTGGCGAAGTTACTGAATGGTCTTCAGTTTGCCAACTCTGGCACGATTACAATTAATGATCAACTTTTGACGGAGGAATCCGTTTGGGATGTACGCCGGAAAATCGGCATGGTTTTTCAAAATCCAGATAATCAATTTGTAGGCACGACAGTTCAGGATGATGTGGCTTTTGGTTTAGAAAACGCCGGTGTTTCTCAGCAGGTTATGGTGGAGCGTGTTCATGGTGCGTTAAATAAGGTTAAAATGAATGCCTTTCTTAATCAAGAGCCGCACCATCTATCCGGCGGTCAGAAGCAAAGAGTGGCCATAGCAGGGGTAATAGCCCTGCAGCCAGATATCATCATCTTAGATGAGGCAACCTCCATGCTTGACCCAAGAGGCCGTGAAGAAGTGCTGGAAACCGTTAGGGAATTAAAACAGGAAAATGAAATTACCGTCATATCAATCACTCATGATCTTGAGGAAGCTGCCAAAGCTGATCGTATGATCGTCATGAACCAAGGCCGGTTATATCGTGAAGGGTCACCTCAGGATATCTTTGAATTAGAGGAAGAGTTGATTGCCCTTGGTCTCGATATTCCCTTTTCAGTGAAGCTGACGAAAGAATTACAAAAGAATGGTGTTCGTGTGGTTGATGGGCATTTGACAGAGGAAGAGTTGGTGAAGGATTTATGCGAATTACACTCGATGATGTAGAATACCGCTATCAGGTGAATACTCCTTTTGAACATCTGGCCCTTCATGATGTCAATATTTCCATGGAGCATGGTACCTATACCGCAATCATCGGGCATACAGGTTCCGGTAAATCGACGCTCCTTCAGCATTTGAACGCCCTTTTAAAACCGACTAAGGGACGGGTTCTCATCGGGGAGCGCACGATCGAGGCCGGCAGGAAAGAAAAGGCATTGCGGCCGATCAGACAAAAGGTTGGAATCGTTTTTCAGTTTCCGGAACATCAGCTATTTGATGAAACGGTGGAAAAGGATATATGCTTCGGGCCGATGAATTTTGGCGTTTCCGAAAACGACGCGAAAAAACTGGCAAGGAAGGCCATTGCCCAGGTTGGCTTGAGTGAGGAAATCCTTGAAAAGTCTCCCTTTGATTTATCCGGCGGTCAAATGCGCCGGGTAGCCATCGCAGGTGTACTTGCGATGGAGCCGGAGGTACTGGTATTGGATGAGCCTACTGCGGGATTAGATCCGCGTGGACGCAAAGAAATCATGGATATGTTTTATGATCTTCATAAGCGTGAGGGCATCTCGACGATTCTCGTCACACATAGTATGGAGGATGCCGCCAAGTATGCCGATGACATCATCATCATGCACCAGGGCACAGTATTCAAAAAAGGCACTCCACAGGAAATCTTCTCGGAGCCGGAGCAATTGCTCGAGCTTGGACTTGATGTACCGGATACCGTCCGTTTTCAGCTAAAGCTTCAGAAGGAACTGGGAGTTCGGTTTGATCATCCTTGTCTTAATATTGGTGACTTGGCGATTGAGATAGATAAAGCGATGAAACGGGGGAACCGCTGATGCTTGATAAAATGATCATCGGGCGCTATGTCCCTGCCAACTCCCTGATGCACAGGTTAGATCCCCGGGCTAAATTGCTCCTTGTCTTCCTGTTTGTCTGTGTCGTGTTCTTGGCGAATAATTTCTTTTCCTATGGCTTGCTTGCGATATTCACCATCCTTTTGATCAGCATTTCCAAGATTCCGCTACGCTATTTGTATAATGGGTTGAAGCCGATCTTTTTCTTGATCGTATTCACGTTCCTGCTTCATCTCCTGTTTACGAAAGAAGGGGAATTGCTTTTTGAATACGGATGGCTTGAAATCTATGAAGGCGGTTTGATACAAGGCTTGTTCATATCGATAAGATTCACTTTATTGATCCTGGTTACGTCATTATTAACGTTGACGACTACCCCGATATCGATTACGGATGGGATGGAGGAGCTGTTGGGACCATTGAAAAGGTGGAAAATGCCCGTTCATGAGCTGGCATTGATGATGTCCATTGCCCTTCGCTTCATCCCGACATTGATGGAGGAGACGGAAAAAATCATGAAGGCCCAAACGGCAAGGGGCGTCGATTTCTCTTCAGGTCCAATCAAGGAGAGGGTAAAATCGATCGTACCGCTGCTTGTTCCTTTATTTGTTAGTTCCTTCAAACGGGCTGAGGAATTGGCTACCGCCATGGAATCCAGAGGATACCGCGGAGGGGAAGGGCGCACGAAATACCGCCAATTGGAATGGAAGACAAGTGATAGCCTTATGATGGTCTCGCTGGGACTTCTTACGGTTATGTTGGTTTTATTACGTTCATAATAAGGAAGAGTACAATGCCAAAATATAAATGCGTGCTAGCGTATGACGGAGCAGAATTCGCCGGCTATCAGGTACAGCCTGAAAAGCGTACGATCCAAAGTGAATTCGAGGCCGTCTTGGAGCAAATGCACAAAGGCACAATGATAAAAGTGACTGCTTCAGGCAGAACCGATTCAGGGGTCCATGCAAAGGGGCAGGTCATTCATTTTGATTCCCCCCTTACGTTCCCTACCGAAAATTGGGTAAAGGCGTTCAGCGCCCTGCTCCCGAACGATATCGTCGTTCTTGAAGTCGATATCGTTCCTGACGATTTTCATGCGAGGTTCCATACGACGGGGAAAGAATACCGTTACATCATAGATCGCTCCAAACTGCGGGATCCGTTTAAGCGGAACTATGCCTATCATTTTCCCTATTATTTAGATGAGCTGAAGATGCAGGAAGCAATAAACGACCTAATCGGGACACATGACTTCACCAGTTTTTGTTCGGCAAAGACGGAAGTGGTCGATAAAGTTCGAACGATACAGGAGATCGATATTGAAGAGAACGGGTGCTACATGATTTTTCGCTTCGTAGGGGAAGGCTTCTTGTATAATATGGTGCGTATCTTGGTAGGGACACTCCTGGATGTCGGCAGCGGCAAGATTGCCCCTGGGGACATAATTGGGATATTGGACAAAAAAGACCGCAGCTTTGCAGGGAAAACGGCTCCAGCCCAAGGTTTGTATTTATGGAAAGTTTTTTACAAATAAAATATTTCCGATGCAATTCCAGTTTGCTTACAACTGGCAGACGGGAAAAAATCAGTAATGGCAACGGATTTTCGCCATATTGTCCTTTTCATGGAGTTACAGCGAGTGTTTTATAGACAACTTATCCTAGTGTAACATTCCCTTGACAATGAATCTGGGAGAAGTTAATATAATATGGTATGTATTTTAATCCCACGATAAGCCCCGGAAGTTTATTGTGATTGAAAATAAATATAAAAAATTAAAAAGTTTTTTAGGAGGTTAACCATGCGTACGACATTTATGGCGAAAGCTAATGAAGTAGAACGTAAATGGTATGTGATTGACGCTGAAGGCAAAACTTTGGGTCGCCTTTCTACTGAAGTAGCATCCATCTTACGTGGTAAACATAAACCAACTTTTACACCGAACATTGACACTGGTGATCATGTAATTTTAATCAATGTTGAAAAAATCCACTTGACTGGTAAAAAATTGACTGACAAAATTTATTACCGTCACACTATGCATCCAGGCGGTCTAAAAACTAGAACTGCTCTTGAAATGCGTACAAACTACCCTGAGAGAATGCTTGAACTTGCTATCAAAGGTATGCTTCCAAAGAATTCTCTTGGACGTCAAATCTACAAAAAATTACACGTATACGCTGGAGCTGAGCACCCACACGCTGCTCAACAACCAGAAGTATACGAATTACGCGGATAATTACTAAGGAGGTTACTATCTTGGCACAAGTTCAATATTATGGTACTGGTCGCCGTAAGAGCTCAGTAGCTCGTGTACGTTTAGTACCAGGCGAAGGTCGCATCGTTATTAACGGTCGTGACATTAATGAATATATTCCTTTCGCAGCATTACGTGAAGTTGTTAACCAACCACTAGTTGCAACTGAAACTACTGGAAATTACGACATTCTAGTAAACGTTAGCGGTGGAGGATACACTGGTCAAGCTGGAGCAATCCGTCACGGTATCGCTCGTGCATTGCTTCAAGTTGATCCAGAATACCGTCCGTCTCTTAAAACTGCTGGTTTACTAACTCGTGACCCACGTATGAAAGAACGTAAAAAATACGGTCTTAAAGGCGCACGTCGTGCACCTCAGTTCTCAAAACGTTAATTCTATTACCGTTTCGAAAGGTCCTCAACCATATTGGTTGGGGCTCTTTTTTTATGCTCGGAAATATATGAAAAAGCATATCTTGATGTCCAGATATGCTTTATTTTAACTATTCGATCGGTAACAATTTTAGCTATGGGATTCTCCATCGCTTTTTATAGCTTTTCCCGGCATGAAGCAGGCAAAAATTAACGCAACAAAAGACAAGATTAACATTAAAACATAGGCATCACTTGAGCCATAAATAGAAGCTAATGCCTTTAGTCGAAAAGCTGAAATACTTTCATGTTGCATTGATAGCTCAGAAGCATGTGAAGTTGCTTGGATTGTATACACTGTGATGACAACTGCTGTTCCGATAGCGCCTGACAATTGGCGAATGGTAGTATTCACAGCTGAACCATGGGAACCCAATTCCCTTGGTAAAGTATTCAAGCCTGCTGTATTTAAAGGCATGGTAATAAAGCTTAATCCAATTCGTAATATAATGGTACGAATCATTAAATAGCTATAGGTTGTGGATTCGGTAATATCCATGACTCCCCACATGGAAACGATGATGCAGACTAAACCTGTAATGAAGAGAGGCCTAGCCCCATATTTATCATACATCCTACCAGTGACAGGGGATAAGAAGGCATTAATCACAGCTCCAGGTAATAACAGTAAACCGGCTTCAAGTGCTGTAAAACCCCGTCCATTTTGCAAGTAAATTGGTAAGAGAATTAAATCTGCGTACATGATCATCGTAATCAGTATGTTGATGAAGGACGTGAGCGTGAATACTTTATACTTAAATACAGATAAATTTAATAAAGGGTCGCTGGATTTCATTTGACGGAAACAGAATGAAGTCGAAACGAGCATTCCGATGATTATTGTCATAATGACAACCGGATCATCCCAACCCTTGCTTCCTGCGCTGCTAAATCCAAATAATATACATCCAAAACCAATCGTCGATAAAATGACACTTACGATATCCAGTTTTGCTTTTGTCGTCTCGGTAACATTCATCAAGTATCTGAATGCTAGAATAATGACGATGAATATAAAAGGGGTCAATCCAATAAATAGCCATCTCCATGACATATACTCAATGATGAAGCCAGATAATGTAGGGGCGATGGCTGGTGCAAAAATCATCGCAAAGCCAATTGTCCCCATAACACTCCCGCGCTTTTCACTAGGATATAAATACAGAATAACGGTCATCATTAGTGGCATAATAATCCCGGCACCGATGGCTTGGATCATTCTTCCCGTTAACAGCATGCCGAAATTCAGCGCACAAGCACAAATTACAGATCCAATGAATAAAAAGAACATCGAGCTAATAAATAGCTGCCTTGTTGTGAACCGTTTCATTAAAAAAGCCGTAATCGGCACCAAAACACCGTTTACTAGCATAAATCCTGTTGATAGCCATTGCACAGTAGCAGCCGTTACATGAAATGCCTCCATTAAACCACTCAATGCCACATTTAACAAAGTCTGATTCAAGGTTGATAAAAAACAGCCAGCAATCAATACGATCATTAAAACTTTTTTATTTCCTTCTGTTAGGTTCATTACATTCGTAAACTCCTTTGTTTTGACTTGCTTTTTCGACATCATGTCGATAAAATCGATGGTAACAAAAATAAGCGTTCCTGACCATGAACAGTTTTTTTGAAAATGTCCACTAATCGACATAGAAATATATGCTGTCGTGAAAGGCAAAGAAAAATCTATAAAGGAGTAAAAAATGTCTATATCTAAAAAAGAAGATCCACGTACCATTCGGTCAAGAGACATGTTTAAACAAGCTGTCATCGCTCTCTTATGTGAGGATCCCATCATTCCCAATTTGACGGTTCAGAAAATTGCAGCCAGGGCAGGGTTAAATCGGACGACATTTTACTTGCATTATCAGGATATTCAAGATTTACTGACCCAAATCACAGATGAAATTTCAAATGAGCTTTCGAATAAAATTTTTGCTTTGAAGCATGCAAAAGATTTGTCTGAAAAACAGCAGCTAACACAATTACTTGATTATTTATATATTCATCGAAGCCATCTACTTATTTTGTTTAAAACGAATCAGTTCGAGGAGAAATTGTTTTCCCTATTAAAGAAACTAGTAGAAACAAGAAGGAAGAATACACAGAAGGAGTTACCTGACGATTATGTCGACATTGATATTAAAACTGCCTCATTGGCAGGCATCATCATATGGTGGCTAAGACAGGGGCTTCATTTTAGTTCCGATTATATGGCCAATCAAATTTATTTAATGTACAGAGTGTAATGTTTTTTTTAGCCGTTTGAATGGCCTTGTTTTTCCCCGTGAACCATCCGTGTCGCTCAATGATGTTCACACATGAATTTATTTATGTAATGGAGAATTATTTGTAAAATCAATATTTATTAAGTGTATGTTTAGGAGTATGATAATACTAAAAAAAGAAAGAGGACTTCATATGAATTCAGCATACTCATCGGTAGAAACGACAAAAACAAGGACCTTGGTCATCAATGCACTTTTCATCGCATTGACCCTTGTAGCTACAATGTTCATCAATATAAAGCTCCCGATAATGGGGAATGGCGGCCTCATCCACCTCGGTAACGTTCCGCTTTTCATAGCGGCACTCGTTTACGGCAAAAAAACCGGGGCGATAGCAGGAGCCTTCGGAATGGCCCTCTTCGATCTTTTCTCCGGTTGGGCAGCATGGGCTCCGTTCACATTCATCATCGTCGGTACAATGGGCTATCTAGCCGGGCTTATAGCTGAAAAGGTACCTGGAAAAAGGGTGGTCGTATACACACTGGCAGTTGCCGTTGCCCTCATCATTAAAATCGTCGGCTACTACTTCGTCGAGGTCATCCTGTACGGGAACTGGATTCAGCCTTTCGGATCCATCCCTGGTAACGTCATGCAGGTCGTCCTGGCCGGCATCATCGTCGTCCCGCTTGCAGGCCGGTTAAAGCAAAGAGCCGGACAGCTATAAGAATGGAACGAAGGACAAGCTCGGGAAGCTGCCCGAGCAGGCAGTGAGATAATGGGATGATGATAAGAAGCGCAGTCATAGGGACTGCGCTTCTTTCTGTGGATTAACCCCGTAAATCGGTCGCTCTGCATTTGATCCAGAAGCGGACGGTGAGCCTCCTCAGGTTTTGCGCACATGTGAGGAATGCGTAGAAGTGCATTTCCAAGCAGGAATGTTACTGCCTTCAACGTATAGAACCTGTATTCGAGTCAAAGCCAAATTGGCGAGTAAAAGTGTCAAACTCGCGAGTAACGCTCCGGCTGCTTCCCGAGGAGGTCCTTGTCTCACTGTTCATGAATGATATGATGCTTCTTTCAAAGGAGGTATCTTTAATACTTGCAATAAAGCCCTTTTGGCAATCAGCATCATGAATGCTCATTTCCTGCGTTAGTAATTTATCCTCATTAATTATTGCCAATGAAATCAATGAATGGTTCGAATTAGAACGCAAAAACTAAATTATGTCTTGGGAAATAATTTGGGAAATGGGGTAAGCCCCGGAGGTGAAATATGGCTGTCATATTAGGTTTACAGGAGCTGCAAAAGGAAAAGCAATTGAAGTTCGAGCGCAGGCTGCTAAGGGAGCTATCTATCGATGACATGAAGGGGCGGATCCAGCGCTACTTTGGTCAGGACTTTATGGAAGTCTTGGTGGAAGGTTATTTTGATGTGGCCATCGAAGCCTTTTTATTAGGGGCGAATTATAGCAAGTTTGGCTATTATGGTGAGTCGGTGGACGATGTGAGGGCCAGGTGCTTTAAGGAAGAAAAGTTTTTGATCGATACCCTGTTCAACTTTATTTTGTATTGGCGGGAAGTTACAGCGAATAACGCTTTCGATGAAGGGTTATTTTATTGCTGCGAGGGGTTTGTCGGAGAGTGGTGGCAGGACGGTTTCAAAACTGGTGAAAAACGTTATAAAATGAAATTGCACTGAGGGGGAACAAAGCTTTTTGTTCTAATTCCATGGATTGTCCCATAATTTTTAGTAGAGGGATCATGGAAGGAGAACGTCATGCGTAGAAAGCTGAAATACACTGGTATCGCTATGGGATTGTTTGTCCTTTTTTTAATTGTAACGTTTAAGTTTGTTGAAGATGATTCTTGGGACTCCTGGAACCTTCCGCTGGCAGGTAAAGTGATCGTCCTTGATGCCGGTCATGGGGGAATGGATGGCGGTGCCAACGTACAGGATGTCATGGAAAAGGAAATTGCACTTTCGGTCTCATTAAAGGTACGTGATTATTTGCAGGAGCAGGGAGCCCTTGTCATCATGACCCGTGAGAAGGACGAGGATCTCGCCCAAAGAAATACGAAGGGAGTCCGTCAGCGCAAACAGGAGGACCTACGGAACAGGGTTGAAATGATAAATAATTCGGAAGCGGATTTATTCTTGACCATCCATTTGAATTCATTTCCTTCGGCGTCATCCAAAGGTGCCCAAACCTTCTATACGAAGAGGTATGAGGAAAATGAACAGGTGGCCAAGTTCATTCAGGCCGAAATCATAAGAAATCTTGAGAATACGAAGCGTGATGCAAAAACGATCAATCATGTTTACTTAATGAATTATGCAAAGAAACCGGGAGCGCTTGTTGAAATAGGCTTTCTTTCCAATGCAGAGGAAAGGGAACGCCTTATCAGTGATAAGTATCAAGAGAAGATTGCGAGTTCAATTTATATGGGGATTCTACGTTACTTTACGGAGGAAAAGCTAAAGGATGAAAATTGATGGTTGGGTCTTGTAGGGTACAAGGCCTTTTTACTATGGGCAAAAGCTTACATCTTCGAAACTGGGCAGAAGATAAGCTTTATTTCCGTAATATGTTATACTGAAAATGGGAAAATAAAACGAATGTCAAAGGGGTGCTCGACTTGTTCACAGAAGAGAAAGTACTGAATTTACTAAAGGATCTTAAAGACCCTTTTCTACATAAAAGCCTTGAAGAAACTAATGGGATCATAGAAATAAAAATAAAGCCTGAAAAGAATCATGTAAGCGTTAAACTTGCGATCGCGAAAACGGGGACTGCGGAGCAAATGCAAATGCAAACGGAAGTGGTGGATTTGCTGAAAACGAATGGAGCGGAGTCGGTAGGAATTCGCTTCACGGAGCTTTCAGAAGACGAGCTGTCTAAGCACCGTGAAAACATGCCGCAGGATGAAGGGGACCAAGGCTTACTTGGGCCGAACAGCAAAACGCAATTCATTGCGATCGCCAGCGGTAAAGGCGGAGTGGGAAAATCGACGATTTCAGTCAATTTCGCTACTTCACTTGCTCGTTTGGGAAAAAAGGTCGGTCTTGTTGACGCTGATATTTACGGATTCAGCGTACCTGATATGATGGGAATTACAAAACGACCTGTCGTTCGCGGGGAGAGGATCATTCCGGTTGAAAGGTTTGGAGTTCAAGTAATATCGATGGGCTTTTTTGTCGAAGATAATGCCCCAATCATCTGGAGAGGTCCGATGCTTGGCAAAATGCTGAACAGTTTCTTCAATGAAGTGGAATGGGGAGAGCTGGACTATTTAGTGCTTGACTTGCCGCCAGGTACGGGTGATGTTGCTTTGGACGTCCATACGATGCTGCCATCCTGTAAGGAAATCATCGTGACGACACCGCACCCGACTGCAGCCTTCGTTGCTGCAAGAGCCGGTGCGATGGCCATCAAGACAGAGCATGAAGTCATTGGTGTCATTGAGAATATGTCATTCTTTGAAAGTAAAACGACTGGAGAGAAAGAATATGTATTCGGAAAAGGCGGGGGGGCGAAGCTTGCTGAAGAACTTCGTACGGAAGTTTTGGGACAGCTTCCCCTGCAGCAGCCGGATTGGAATGAAGAGGACTTCGCACCTTCGATATACGCGGCAGATCATAGGCTAGGCAGGATTTATGAAGACATCGCCAAGAAGGTCATTGAAAAGCTTCAATAAAAAAAATAAAGGCTGATTCCAATTGGAATCAGCCTTATTTCATTCCTTGTCCTTCTTATCTTTTTCTTCGCCTTTAGTTTCCTTCTCTGCAGCTTTTGAAACTGCTTTATCCAATCTTTCCTGCATCTTCGCTTGAACGAGAGGACTATCCATGGTTTCTATAATCAATTCTTTGTAAACCGAACGCATTTCCTTCGTTTTCAATAATTTATCCATTTCTTTTTCCAAATCCGGTTCTTTTAATATTTCGATGAGCATACCGCGGTACTGCGGATCTTTCGTTAAGTCCTTCAACATCTTTTTATGTTCATCTTCTAGAGCTTTAGCATAAGCGGCGACAAATTCAGGATCTTTAAAAGTCTTTTTCCAAAATTCCTTGCCTTTATCTGAAGTGATCATATCTTCAATGGATTTTTTAATGACATCCGAATCCATAATAAGTTCAGCCTTTGTTTTATCATCGGAAATGATATCCTGGATGGCCTTTTTTCCATCATCTGTCTTCAGGATATCAACGACCATTTTCTTTGTCTCTTCATACTCCATTTTATCTTGGCCTGCCCCATTTTGAGCACAACCGGAAAAAATGAGCAAGAATGACGTGAATAACAAAGCAACTCCCACTTTCATGCGCAGGGCCCCTTTCATCCTTCTTACTGTTAATATGGTTTCAAACGGCGATATTATTCCCTGGTAGAATAAGTGGATTTTTCCAAATTTGGTTGGTACAATTAAGGAAATAATAGACATGTATGGGGGAAAACAATGAACAGCCGTAATTTAGTTAAATTGTTTTTTACGACATTGCTTATCGGCGGTATAACCGGGGGAGTTGTAGGTTTTTTGGCTCGATGGGGTGAGTTTAAGCCTTATTTTTCTTCTTTTGAAGTCAGTAGCATCCTTTCAACCTTTATTTGGTTATTCGGTGTTGGATTAATATTCAGTGTTATAAGCCAAGCGGGCTTTTTTGCGTATTTAACGATACATCGATTCGGTCTAGGGATTTTTAAAAGCGCTTACCTATGGAATGCCGTGCAAATTGTACTCATCCTTTTTGTTGTATTCGATTTAGTTTACCTGCGGTACCTTAATTTTGGATCGGGTGAGGGAATCAGCTCCTATATCGTGCTAGCCTTGATTGTGTTAGCTGCCGCGTTACTTACGGCCTTTTTCAAAATGAAGCAAACGAATGGACGATCATTCATTCCCGCTTTATTTTTCATGGTCGTATTCACGGTTTTGGAGTGGTTGCCTGTCCTGAATTCAAATGATGAAGGCTGGCTTTACTTCATGCTGTTTCCCCTGCTGGTCTGCAATGCTTATCAATTATTGGTCCTAAGCAAATTGATCGAGCGTTCACAGAAGGAATTGGCAGGTAAAAGAGCGCAGAAGAAAGCTCAAATAAAGGGAGCAAAAATGAAGGCGGGCGAATTGGGGAAAGGCAGCTAACCTATTTGCGTACATATTGAATCCAGATTGGAACTGCGTATGGATGGCTTAAGGGCCAACTATACGCAGTTTTGCTATTTAGCGGATTTCCTCACTGCTTGCGGATGAGTTGGATATCATCTCCGACACGTTAACGAAGGTCAAATTTTTTGCGCGAAGCTCATCCAATAACTCCGGAAGTGCCTTGTTCGTTTGTTTTGCCGAGTCGGAAGCATGCAATAAGATGATATCGCCCTTTTGTGCCTTGTTGATATTCTGGACGATTCGTTCCACTCCCGGATTTGTCCAATCCTTTGAATCAATGCTCCAATGGACTACAGTATATCCAAAATTATCACTGATCTTTAAGAGACGTTTATCGAAATGACCGGTTGGTGCCCTGAGAAGCTCTATATTTTTTACATTAAGCTTTTTAAATGCTTCCTGGGCTTTAGAAATATCCCGAATGATTTCTTGATCGTCCATTTCGGAATAATCCTTATAATCGTAACCAAGCATACCGATTTCATATCCATCTTTTACGATTTGGGCTACGATATCAGGGTGACGCTCAGCCCAAGAACCTGAAAGAAAAAAAGTGGCAGATTTAATGTTCTCCTTCTTTAAAGTTTCTATTATCGGTTCCGCCTTTTCATCACCCCAGCCAATATTGAATGTTATCGCAACATTCTTCTCTCCTTTATAAACCGCTTTTGGTCCATCCTCAGTAGAAAAAACAGGAGCATGTAGTATGTTTTGTACAAATAGGAACCAAGCGGTAAACAGTGCCGTGAGTAAAATTAACGAATAAAATTTGATGTTCCTTGCTTGAAGCACCATGAAAAATTTCATTAATTCCATCCCCTTGTCCAAGACTCTTGTCTTCAAATTTATGCGAAAGGAATTTTGTTATGCAAAAAAAATCATGACTGGCTTGATAAAATTCGTATCTTTAGGGAAAGATGTCTGTTGGAGGTGTCGGTCATGCTCGGTTTATTGATCAGTGACAAAGAAAAATTGGAATTGGAGTATTTGTTAAAAAGGGAAATGGATGAGATCGTAAGTGATTTTCAGGATGAAAGGATCGATCACATAATCAAAAGGGCCATGAACGAGAAATTCAATATCCTTTTCAGTTTGTTTAAAAGGGTGAGCACTGAAGAGGAATGCCTTGTATATATGAAGGTGAAAACGAAATTATCGAAGCATAATCAATGAACATTGCTAAAAGTTGATTTTATTCGTGAAACCTATTGACTATTGATTTGGACGCTGGTATATTATAAAAGTTGCTGCAACTTAAAGGCTTACTAAAAAGAGATGAAAAAAACTTTTTAAAAAAGTTGTTGACGGCATGGCAATGAGATGTTAAGATATTAAAGTCGCTAAGAGAGATTAAGCGAAAAAATTGCTCTTTGAAAACTGAACAAAACAAAGCGCCAACGTTAAATTTTAAGTGAGCACACACTATCAAAAAGCAAATGAGCAAGTCAAACATTTCTTCGGAGAGTTTGATCCTGGCTCAGGACGAACGCTGGCGGCGTGCCTAATACATGCAAGTCGAGCGAATGGATGGGAGCTTGCTCCCTGAAGTTAGCGGCGGACGGGTGAGTAACACGTGGGCAACCTGCCTATAAGACTGGGATAACTTCGGGAAACCGGAGCTAATACCGGATACGTTCTTTTCTCGCATGAGAGAAGATGGAAAGACGGTTTACGCTGTCACTTATAGATGGGCCCGCGGCGCATTAGCTAGTTGGTGGGGTAATGGCTCACCAAGGCGACGATGCGTAGCCGACCTGAGAGGGTGATCGGCCACACTGGGACTGAGACACGGCCCAGACTCCTACGGGAGGCAGCAGTAGGGAATCTTCCGCAATGGACGAAAGTCTGACGGAGCAACGCCGCGTGAACGAAGAAGGCCTTCGGGTCGTAAAGTTCTGTTGTTAGGGAAGAACAAGTACCAGAGTAACTGCTGGTACCTTGACGGTACCTAACCAGAAAGCCACGGCTAACTACGTGCCAGCAGCCGCGGTAATACGTAGGTGGCAAGCGTTGTCCGGAATTATTGGGCGTAAAGCGCGCGCAGGTGGTTCCTTAAGTCTGATGTGAAAGCCCACGGCTCAACCGTGGAGGGTCATTGGAAACTGGGGAACTTGAGTGCAGAAGAGGAAAGTGGAATTCCAAGTGTAGCGGTGAAATGCGTAGAGATTTGGAGGAACACCAGTGGCGAAGGCGACTTTCTGGTCTGTAACTGACACTGAGGCGCGAAAGCGTGGGGAGCAAACAGGATTAGATACCCTGGTAGTCCACGCCGTAAACGATGAGTGCTAAGTGTTAGAGGGTTTCCGCCCTTTAGTGCTGCAGCTAACGCATTAAGCACTCCGCCTGGGGAGTACGGCCGCAAGGCTGAAACTCAAAGGAATTGACGGGGGCCCGCACAAGCGGTGGAGCATGTGGTTTAATTCGAAGCAACGCGAAGAACCTTACCAGGTCTTGACATCCTCTGACAACCCTAGAGATAGGGCGTTCCCCTTCGGGGGACAGAGTGACAGGTGGTGCATGGTTGTCGTCAGCTCGTGTCGTGAGATGTTGGGTTAAGTCCCGCAACGAGCGCAACCCTTGATCTTAGTTGCCAGCATTCAGTTGGGCACTCTAAGGTGACTGCCGGTGACAAACCGGAGGAAGGTGGGGATGACGTCAAATCATCATGCCCCTTATGACCTGGGCTACACACGTGCTACAATGGATGGTACAAAGGGCTGCGAACCTGCGAAGGTAAGCGAATCCCATAAAGCCATTCTCAGTTCGGATTGCAGGCTGCAACTCGCCTGCATGAAGCCGGAATCGCTAGTAATCGCGGATCAGCATGCCGCGGTGAATACGTTCCCGGGCCTTGTACACACCGCCCGTCACACCACGAGAGTTTGTAACACCCGAAGTCGGTGAGGTAACCTTCATGGAGCCAGCCGCCTAAGGTGGGACAGATGATTGGGGTGAAGTCGTAACAAGGTAGCCGTATCGGAAGGTGCGGCTGGATCACCTCCTTTCTAAGGATAATACGAGTGCGCTTTTGTTTTGTTCAGTTTTGAATGAGTAATTCATTCAATCACGGAAGAAGCATCACGTTGTGATGGGTTCTTTCTACTTTGTTCCTTGAAAACTAGATAATAGATAGAAGGCAATTAATTTTTTCAAAGCATCTGTAAGACTTTTTTAACGGTTAAGTTAGAAAGGGCGCACGGTGGATGCCTTGGCACTAGGAGCCGATGAAGGACGGGACTAACACCGATATGCTTCGGGGAGCTGTAAGTAAGCTTTGATCCGGAGATTTCCGAATGGGGAAACCCACTGTTCGTAATGGAACAGTATCTTTACCTGAATACATAGGGTACTGAAGGCAGACCCGGGGAACTGAAACATCTAAGTACCCGGAGGAAGAGAAAGCAAATGCGATTTCCTGAGTAGCGGCGAGCGAAACGGAATTAGCCCAAACCAAGAGGCTTGCCTCTTGGGGTTGTAGGACACTCAACATGGAGTTACAAAGGAACGGGGTAAATGAAGCGATCTGGAAAGGTCCGTCAAAGAAGGTAAAAACCCTGTAGTTGAAACTTCGTTCCCTCCTGAGTGGATCCTGAGTACGGCGGAACACGAGAAATCCCGTCGGAAGCAGGGAGGACCATCTCCCAAGGCTAAATACTCCCTAGTGACCGATAGTGAACCAGTACCGCGAGGGAAAGGTGAAAAGCACCCCGGAAGGGGAGTGAAATAGATCCTGAAACCGTGTGCCTACAAGTAGTCAGAGCCCGTTAATGGGTAATGGCGTGCCTTTTGTAGAATGAACCGGCGAGTTACGATTTCATGCGAGGTTAAGTTGATGAGACGGAGCCGCAGCGAAAGCGAGTCTGAATAGGGCGAATGAGTATGAGGTCGTAGACCCGAAACCAGGTGATCTACCCATGTCCAGGGTGAAGTTCAGGTAACACTGAATGGAGGCCCGAACCCACGCACGTTGAAAAGTGCGGGGATGAGGTGTGGGTAGCGGAGAAATTCCAATCGAACCTGGAGATAGCTGGTTCTCTCCGAAATAGCTTTAGGGCTAGCCTCAAGATGAGAGTATTGGAGGTAGAGCACTGATTGGACTAGGGGCCCCCAACGGGTTACCGAATTCAGTCAAACTCCGAATGCCAAATACTTATTCTTGGGAGTCAGACTGCGAGTGATAAGATCCGTAGTCGAAAGGGAAACAGCCCAGACCACCAGCTAAGGTCCCAAAGTATACGTTAAGTGGAAAAGGATGTGGAGTTGCTTAGACAACCAGGATGTTGGCTTAGAAGCAGCCACCATTTAAAGAGTGCGTAATAGCTCACTGGTCGAGTGACTCCGCGCCGAAAATGTACCGGGGCTAAACGTATCACCGAAGCTGTGGATTGACACCATTAGGTGTCGATGGTAGGAGAGCGTTCTAAGGGCGTTGAAGTCAGACCGGAAGGACTGGTGGAGCGCTTAGAAGTGAGAATGCCGGTATGAGTAGCGAAAGAAGGGTGAGAATCCCTTCCACCGAATGCCTAAGGTTTCCTGAGGAAGGCTCGTCCGCTCAGGGTTAGTCGGGACCTAAGCCGAGGCCGAAAGGCGTAGGCGATGGACAACAGGTTGATATTCCTGTACCACCTATACATCGTTTGAACGATGGGGGGACGCAGAAGGATAGGGTAAGCGCGCTGTTGGATATGCGCGTCCAAGCAGTTAGGCCGGAAACGAGGCAAATCCCGTTTCCACCAAGGCGGAGCTGTGATGGCGAGGGAAATATAGTACCGAAGTTCCTGATTCCACGCTGCCAAGAAAAGCCTCTAGTGAGATGTAAGGTGCCCGTACCGCAAACCGACACAGGTAGGCGAGGAGAGAATCCTAAGGTGTGCGAGAGAACTCTCGTTAAGGAACTCGGCAAAATGACCCCGTAACTTCGGGAGAAGGGGTGCTTTTTAGGGTGAATAGCCCAGAAAAGCCGCAGTGAATAGGCCCAGGCGACTGTTTAGCAAAAACACAGGTCTCTGCGAAGCCGCAAGGCGAAGTATAGGGGCTGACACCTGCCCGGTGCTGGAAGGTTAAGGGGAGAGGTTAGCGCAAGCGAAGCTTTGAACCGAAGCCCCAGTAAACGGCGGCCGTAACTATAACGGTCCTAAGGTAGCGAAATTCCTTGTCGGGTAAGTTCCGACCCGCACGAAAGGTGTAACGATCTGGGCACTGTCTCAACGAGAGACTCGGTGAAATTATAGTACCTGTGAAGATGCAGGTTACCCGCGACAGGACGGAAAGACCCCGTGGAGCTTTACTGCAGCCTGATATTGAATTTTGGTACAGCTTGTACAGGATAGGTAGGAGCCTGAGAAGCCGGAGCGCTAGCTTCGGTGGAGGCGTTGGTGGGATACTACCCTGGCTGTATTGAAATTCTAACCCGCGCCCCTTATCGGGGTGGGAGACAGTGTCAGGTGGGCAGTTTGACTGGGGCGGTCGCCTCCTAAAGAGTAACGGAGGCGCCCAAAGGTTCCCTCAGAATGGTTGGAAATCATTCGTAGAGTGTAAAGGCACAAGGGAGCTTGACTGCGAGACCTACAAGTCGAGCAGGGACGAAAGTCGGGCTTAGTGATCCGGTGGTTCCGCATGGAAGGGCCATCGCTCAACGGATAAAAGCTACCCCGGGGATAACAGGCTTATCTCCCCCAAGAGTCCACATCGACGGGGAGGTTTGGCACCTCGATGTCGGCTCATCGCATCCTGGGGCTGTAGTCGGTCCCAAGGGTTGGGCTGTTCGCCCATTAAAGCGGTACGCGAGCTGGGTTCAGAACGTCGTGAGACAGTTCGGTCCCTATCCGTCGCGGGCGCAGGAAATTTGAGAGGAGCTGTCCTTAGTACGAGAGGACCGGGATGGACGCACCGCTGGTGTACCAGTTGTCTTGCCAAAGGCATAGCTGGGTAGCTACGTGCGGACGGGATAAGTGCTGAAAGCATCTAAGCATGAAGCCCCCCTCAAGATGAGATTTCCCATGGCGCAAGCTAGTAAGATCCCTGAAAGATGATCAGGTTGATAGGTCAGAGGTGGAAGCGTGGTGACATGTGGAGCTGACTGATACTAATAGATCGAGGACTTAACCAACGCTTTTTAAAAAATGAAATACCTTCTTATTATCTAGTTTTGAAGGAATGAAAAACTTTCAAAAAAATGAATATGGTCTGGCAGTTATGGCGAAGAGGTCACACCCGTTCCCATTCCGAACACGGAAGTTAAGTTCTTCAGCGCCGATGGTAGTTGGGGGTCTCCCCCTGTGAGAGTAGGACGTTGCCAGGCTATTCATTTAAATCTTTAAATGGGTTTTAGGAAACATTATATCATTCCGCAGTAGCTCAGTGGTAGAGCATTCGGCTGTTAACCGAACGGTCGTAGGTTCGAGTCCTACCTGCGGAGCCATATGCTTCCATAGCTCAGTAGGTAGAGCACTTCCATGGTAAGGAAGAGGTCAGCGGTTCGAATCCGCTTGGGAGCTTCCCAATCTATCTATGAATACAATCAAGTCCGGCCCGTTGGTCAAGCGGTTAAGACACCGCCCTTTCACGGCGGTAACACGGGTTCGAATCCCGTACGGGTCACCATTCATCATTTTCAAATCGGAGGATTAGCTCAGCTGGGAGAGCATCTGCCTTACAAGCAGAGGGTCGGCGGTTCGATCCCGTCATCCTCCACCATTTTAATCTTTTTTTGCCGGTGTAGCTCAACTGGTAGAGCAACTGACTTGTAATCAGTAGGTTGGGGGTTCAAGTCCTCTTGCCGGCACCACTTACAACCATATATTGCGGAGGGGTAGCGAAGTGGCTAAACGCGGCGGACTGTAAATCCGCTCCTTAGGGTTCGGCAGTTCGAATCTGCCCCCCTCCACCATTTCAATAAAATCCTGTGGATTAGTTATATATTTTCTTTAATGGGGAAATATGTGATTACCACCTTTTTATTTTGTTGAATTTAATTAAACATAGTATATATTGGGCTATAGCCAAGCGGTAAGGCAACGGATTTTGATTCCGTCATGCGAAGGTTCGATCCCTTCTAGCCCAGCCATTTGCGGAAGTAGTTCAGTGGTAGAATACAACCTTGCCAAGGTTGGGGTCGCGGGTTCGAATCCCGTCTTCCGCTTTATTTCATTTCAACAATCCCCTTTGGGGCCTTAGCTCAGCTGGGAGAGCGCCTGCCTTGCACGCAGGAGGTCAGCGGTTCGATCCCGCTAGGCTCCACCATCAACTACATACACCAAAACTTACGTCTTAAGCCTACCAGGCTTAAGGCTTTTTTTATTCAAATGGTTTAGCCCAGCATTTGCATCACTGCGACAAACCGAGGATGAACCTTGAAGCCTGCATTTTTATACATGGGAATGTCCAGTTGAACCACAAGGCATTTACGATATAAAATGGTGAAAAGGGGGAGTTGTATGTCTATTCAGAAAATTTCCGTCATTGGTCTGCCCATGGACCTTGGTCAAGCAAGGCGCGGGGTGGATATGGGACCTAGTGCAATCCGCTGTGCAGGGATCATCGAGCGTCTTGAACGCCTAAATATAGAAGTAGAGGATTTAGGAGATATAATGGTGGGGCGTCCTGAAAATGCCAACGATCCTGAAACGAATTTAAAAAATCTATCACTTGTCGCAGCAGGTAACACCGAGTTGGCTGCAAAAGTAGATGAAATAATTGAAAGCGGCTCTTTTCCACTCGTATTGGGAGGCGATCATTCAATCGCAATAGGAACGCTCGCGGGAGTCGCTAAGCACCATGGGAATGTCGGCGTGATTTGGTACGACGCCCATGGGGATTTAAATACGGAGGAAACGTCACCATCAGGGAATATCCATGGAATGCCGCTTGCTGTCAGTATGGGGCTTGGGCACCCGGACTTAATCAATATCCATGGCGCCTATCCAAAGGTTAAACCGGAAAACATCGTGATCATTGGGGCGAGGTCTTTGGATGAAGGGGAAAAAGCTCTTATACGTGATAAAGGGATTAAAGTCTACTCGATGCATGAAATCGATCGAATGGGAATGGCACGGGTCATGGAAGAATGCATTGAATATTTAAGGGAGCGAACCGTTGGCGTCCACCTCTCATTGGATTTGGATGGGGTCGATCCTGCAGATGCTCCAGGTGTAGGGACCCCGGTGATTGGGGGCATTAGCTACCGGGAAAGTCATTTGGCGATGGAAATGCTCGCGGAAGCAGATTTGATTACCTCGGCGGAATTCGTTGAGGTGAATCCGATTTTAGATGAGAGAAATAAAACCGCAATCGTTGCCGTGGCACTGATGGGATCGCTATTTGGGGAAAAACTACTATAAATGATGTAATATAAAAACAGTAACCGGCTTGTAATGGGTTACTGTTTTTTATATGCTAGAAGGCGTAAGCTTATTTTCCTGGGTGTATGTAACTGGAACATTTCCAAACATAAATGGCTGCAAGCACATTCCCCTTTTCAAACTGTATGTCTGTCCTTAAGACTCCTGCCTTTTGTTAGGTAGAGGTATTGATTGATCAAGATATCCAGTTTGCTGCTTACTTCAACCACTTCATTATCCACCATCGAAGAACGGGAAGCCATATTCATCATTTTTTGTCTGTATTGTTCAATATGGTCCAAAATCTGTTCAGCAGTCATATAGAGATCCACTCCCTTGGATTTTACAATTTCTTACTATATAACCCTGTTTTTTTTTTCTTAAACATAATTTGTAAAACTTTGTTAAAATTAATGTATTAAAATTTTGAAACCTTTTAGCTTACGATTCGTAATAATCGTATAGCCGCATGAGCGGGGGTAATACTGGAAAATGGATGCACTCATTAAAGAGAGAATTAATCAAGTAGTAAAGGGAGACCATAATGCTTTTGGGGAAATTGTCGAAATTTACAAGGACAAAGTTTTCCAGATATGTTTCAGGATGCTTGGAAACAGGCAAGAAGCAGAAGATTTGGCACAAGAGGCCTTTGTGAGGGCATTCGTGAATATTCGAAGTTTCAATATTGACATGAAATTTTCTACATGGTTATATCGCATTGCGACTAACCTTTGTATCGATCGCCTTCGCAAGAAAAAACCGGATTACTATCTCGATGCAGAAGTTGCTGGAACAGAGGGATTGAATATGTACTCCCAGCTTGCATCGAATGTGGCAAAGCCCGAGGAAGAGGCGGAATCTTTAGAACTGCAGGAAACCATTCAAGAAGAAATCATGAAATTGCCAGACAAATATAGATCGGTAATCGTATTGAAGTATATTGAAGAGTTATCCTTGAAGGAAATCAGCGAAATACTCGATTTGCCAGTCGGCACAGTCAAGACAAGAATACATCGCGGTCGCGAAGCCTTGCGTAAACAACTACGCCATTTATAAAAAGAAGGTGAGAAAAATGAACTGCCATGAGGAAATCATTGATTATATGCATGATTATTTAGACGATGACATCAAACCGGAGCATAAAGAATTGTTGCGCGAGCACCTGCAAACGTGTTCGGAATGCCAGGAATACTTTCATGAAATGAAAAAGGCGGTAGCTCTCGTACAAAGCACCTCCCATATTAAGGCGCCGGATGACTTTACCGCAAAGGTTATGGCTCAATTGCCAAAGGAAACGAAAACAACTGGTGCCAAACGTTGGTTCAAAAACCATCCCTTCATGACAGCGGCCGCGATGTTCATCATCTTGATGACAGGCTCCGTTTTTTCCACTTATAATCAGGATGAACATTTTTCGGTATCAAAGCAGTCCAATTTAGTGGTTGAAGGCGAAACGGTGATCGTGCCTGCTGGTGAGACAATCGAGGGAAATGTCGTGGTTCAAAATGGTAATATCCAAATAGATGGTGAAGTAGAGGGGGATGTCACAGTCA
Source organism: Peribacillus muralis (assembly GCF_001645685.2). Lineage (NCBI taxonomy): Bacteria > Bacillati > Bacillota > Bacilli > Caryophanales > Bacillaceae > Peribacillus > Peribacillus muralis. Next base: position 153,606 of record NZ_CP017080.1, read on the forward strand.
TAAATGGACATAAGTACATGTCCAAGGCTGGAAATGTGACAGGAAGCATCCATGTCATTGACCAAGCTTTCGAGTGGATGTGGTATAAGGTCAAGGATACTGCGACCTCATTGATTCCTTCGCATCAAGGGAAAAACGAATAAAAGTCATAAAGCTGGGTGGGGACATCGTGTTTCATGCGATGACTTCGCTCAGCTTTCCTTTTATGGATGAGGGGAGACTATTTTGCTTGATTGAATCTGCCAAGTAAATTTCTCGCACTAGTTTTAGAAGTCTCATTTAAATAATGGTATACTATTAGGGTTATTACATAACGATTGTGTAATTGTTATTTGGAGTAATACTGACTGGAGGAAACAACATGTCTTTATCCAATTTGAATGTTTGGGACTATGTAGTAAATTTCATTGATATTCTCCTTGTTTGGTTTGTGATATATAAATTGTTAACTATTATTCGAGGCACGAAGGCTATTCAGCTGCTAAAAGGAATTTTTGTGATTGTCATTGTAAAAAGCTTAAGCAACCTGTTTGGTTTCAATACACTTGGATGGTTAATGGCACAAGTCATGAACTGGGGAGTATTGGCAATCCTTGTCATTTTCCAACCGGAACTGAGAAGGGCACTTGAACAATTGGGACGCGGTAAGCTCTTTTCAAGGGGCACCGTGCCAGAAGAGAATCAGCAAGAGCGTTTAGTCGAAGAAATTCTAAAGGCGTCCACTTATATGGCGAAGAGGCGGATAGGAGCCTTGATTACGATAGAAAAGGGAACCGAGCTCGGGGATTATGTTGAAACCGGGATTCCTCTAAAGTCGTATATTTCTTCAGAGCTCCTCATTAATATTTTCATACCTAATACGCCGCTTCACGATGGCGCAGTCATATTACAGAATAACCAGGTCGCCGCTGCAGCCTGCTATCTTCCTTTATCGGAAAGCCCGTTCATTTCAAAGGAACTCGGCACACGGCATAGGGCTGCGATAGGCATGAGTGAAGTGACTGATAGTCTTACGATTGTCGTTTCAGAAGAAACGGGTGGGATATCGGTCACTAAAAATGGTGAGCTCTACCGGGATTTGAATCAAGAATCCTTCAGGGCCATGCTGACAAGTGAACTCGTAGTGGAAAACATCAAAACAACTTCCTCAGGCATCTGGAATTGGAGGGGGAAAAAGAATGGATAAGTTCACCAATAGTGCGTGGTTTATGAGAATCGTAGCGTTTGCCTTGGCAGCACTTCTGTTCATTTCCATTAACTTTGAGATGGAGTCCGATAAAAAATCCCTTGGTTTATCCACCGCCCCTGAAATCAGTACGGAAACCATTGAAAATGTACCGGTTGAAGTGTACTATGACCGTGAAAATCTAGTGGTAAGCGGAGTGCCGGAAACGGTCGATGTGACTCTAAAGGGAGCAAAAAGTCTGCTGATCAATGCAAAAAACCAAAGGGGCTTCAAGGTTTATGTAGATCTGTCAGATCCTGAAATCTCAATGGGGAACAGGACGGTCACGTTCAAAATAAGTGACTTGAATGAAAAACTGGTGGCGACAATCGATCCGGAATATGCGGAAGTCAATGTTCAGGAACGAGTGACAAAGGATTTCAAGGTTGAGGCCGAGTATAATACCTCCTTGCTTGAAGATGGGTATACCGCCGGGCAGCCGACAGTGAGCCCGCAAACGGTCAAAATAACGGGCGCTAAAGACGCCATCGAACAGATTTCCTATGTGAAGGCAAACCTTGAAATAAGCAAGGGCCAGAATGAAACCGTAAACGGAAAAGCAACCGTCAAGGCTCTTGACCGGGACTTGAATAAGTTGGATGTGACGATCGAGCCTGCTTCAGTTGCAGTATCCTTGAAAGTGAGCATCCCTTCAAAAACGGTGTCCATCGAACCAAAGCAAACCGGGAAGGCCGAGGATGGCATCAGGATCAAGAGTATAAGTGTCGACCCTGCAGAGGTCACTTTATTTGGATCGGAAACGAACCTGGAAAAAATAAATGAATTGAAGCTTCCTGTAAACATCTCCAAAATCGATGGAGATACGGAACTGGAGCTTGATCTTACAAAACCGGAAAGTGTACAAAAAATGTCCTTAGGTAAGGCCAAGGTCAAAATTCGCACGGAAAAAGTCGATGTAGATCAGGAGACTTCAGATCCAGTCGATGAAGATGTTGTACAAGAACCAGAAGAAGAAAAAGAACCGGAAGGAAAACCAGTCGAAAAGGATGAACCGGCTGTCATTGAGTCCAAGACATTGAACAATGTAAAAATAGAACCTGTAGGCATCCAGGAGGGCCAAGATGCAAAATTGGAATCTGAAGTAACGAGCATCACGCTGCAAGGCGAGTCCGATGATTTGAAGGATATCACGAAAGACGACATTAATCTTACAGTGGATTTAAGTAATTTAGATGAAGGTACGCATGATGTGAATGTGGCGGTAAATGCGCCTGCGGGCTTGGATTGGGAACTGGGTTCTAAAACGATAAAGGTCTCCATTACTCCAAAAGAAGAAGAGACATGAACTTCCTTTAACATCATTTAATTAGGAACGATTCAAAGAAGGAGCGATTAAGATGGGTAAATATTTTGGAACAGACGGAGTTAGGGGAATAGCGAATAGCGAATTAACACCGGAGTTGGCATTTAAACTAGGCCGTTTTGGTGGCTACGTCCTTACTAAGAATACAGAAAAACCCAAAGTGCTAATAGGGCGGGATACACGCATTTCAGGTGAAATGCTGGAAGGTGCACTTGTTGCTGGTCTCTTATCGATTGGGGCAGAGGTGATGCGCCTTGGTGTCATTTCGACACCTGGAGTTGCGTATTTAACGAAAGCCTTAAGCGCTGAAGCGGGTGTCATGATTTCAGCTTCGCATAATCCAGTCGCGGACAACGGCATTAAATTCTTTGGGCCCGATGGCTTCAAGCTGTCCGATGATCAGGAAGCGGAAATTGAAGCACTGTTGGATATGGAAAAGGATGAACTTCCACGTCCTGTAGGCGGAGATCTAGGCCATTTAAACGATTATTTCGAAGGCGGACAAAAGTATTTGCAGTACTTGAAACAATCGGTCGACGAAGACTTTACCGGCATTCACGTTGCGCTTGATTGTGCACATGGAGCGACCTCATCCTTGGCCATGCATTTGTTCGCGGACCTTGATGCGGACATTTCGACAATGGGTGCATCTCCAAATGGTTTGAACATCAATGAAAAGGTGGGCTCGACTCACCCTGAGGCACTTGCTGAATTCCTAAAAGAAAAAGGCGCGGATGTAGGCCTAGCTTTCGACGGGGATGGGGACCGTGTCATTGCCATCGATGAAAAAGGAAATATCGTGGACGGCGACCAGATCATGTATATCTGTGCGAAATACTTGAAAGAAAATAACCGTCTGAAGCAAGGAACCGTGGTTTCTACAATCATGAGTAATCTGGGCTTCTATAAAGGTCTTGAAGAGCATGGTATCCAAAGTGCCCAAACGGCAGTGGGAGACCGCTACGTGGTGGAGGAAATGAGAAAAGGCGGCTATAACCTTGGCGGCGAACAGTCCGGACACATCATATTCCTGGACTACAACACGACAGGTGACGGTCTATTGACGGGCTTGCAGCTGGTTAACATCATGAGTGACACGAAAAAAAGCCTATCCGAGCTTGCTGGTGAGATGAAGAAATATCCACAAACGCTTATCAATGTCCGGGTCACCGATAAACATGCCGTAACGGATAATGAGAAGGTACATGCAGTCATTAAGGAAGTTGAAACGGAAATGAACGGGAATGGCCGCATTTTGGTAAGACCATCCGGCACTGAACCGCTTGTCCGTGTAATGGCCGAAGCACCGACTGCTGAGGAATGCACGAATTATGTCGATCGCATCGTCTCTGTTGTAAGAGCCGAAATGGGACTGAACGAATAACCAATCTTATGCATAAAAGGAACGAAAAATCCTTTTATGCATATTTTTATAAAGAATGGTTTTTTTATGAACCATGATAATAAAGAATTGACCTTTGTCCCTTGTTTAAGGTATGATTATCCTGATTTACAACTGCTTTTCTAAATAATGGTTGTATCAAGAAGGAGGGTAGGCAAAGTAAGCAGGAATCACAAAAGCGCCTGAACTAAGTCTGGTCGAGAATGGCTTAGTTGACGAGGAGGAGGTTTATCGAATGTTCGGCGGATACCTCCCGGCTGAAGTGCACAGCCGCAGTAATTCCAATTTTAAAACAGTGGGGCAACCTACTGCACAAAGGATTGGGGATGCACAATGGGATGAATGCTTTTGGGCATTTCCTTAATAAAAAATATATATCAGAGATGAGGGGGCAGGGATGCCCCCGTGCATTCCTGTTCCCTCGGATCGGTTGGAGGAACGGAAATTATGTGTGGAATTGTTGGATATATTGGACTTAATGATGCGAAGGAAATCCTATTGAAAGGCCTTGAAAAACTTGAATACCGCGGATATGACTCTTCAGGGATTGCCGTGAAGAATGAAGCGGGCGTAACGATTTTTAAGGAAAAGGGACGAATCGCCGACCTGCGTGGAGCCGTGGACGAAAATACGGTTGCACATACTGGGATTGGACATACGCGCTGGGCCACTCATGGTATTCCAAGCCGTGAAAATGCCCATCCTCACCAAAGCAATTCAGGTCGATTAACATTAGTTCATAATGGGGTCATTGAAAACTATGCGATTCTAAAACGTGAATATTTGCAGGATGTTGCCTTTAAAAGTGAAACGGATACGGAAGTCATCGTTCAACTTATCGAAAAGTTCGTGAATGGTGGCATGGAAGTGGAAGAGGCGTTCCGTCAAACACTCACGCTATTGGAAGGATCATATGCCATTGCCCTTTTGGATGTCGAAAATGATGAAACCATTTTTGTCGCGAAAAATAAAAGCCCGCTGCTGATCGGAGTCGGAAAGGACTTTAATGTTGTAGCTTCGGATGCAATGGCCATGTTGCAAGTCACAGATCAATTCCTTGAACTGATGGATAAAGAAATGGTCATCGTGACGAATGAAAAGGTGACGATCAAGAATCTTTCCAACGAAGAAGTATTGCGTGCACCGTTCACTGCTGAACTGGATGCAAGTGATATTGAAAAGGGTACGTACCCTCACTATATGCTTAAGGAAGTCGACGAGCAGCCAGCTGTCATCCGTAAGATCATTCAAGCTTACCAAAATGAAGAAGGCAAACTTGCCATCGACTATAGCATTACTGAAGCTGTAAGTGAGGCGGACCGCATTTATATCATCGCTTGCGGAACTAGCTATCACGCAGGATTGATCGGGAAGCAATTCATCGAAAAAATGACTGAAATTCCGGTTGAAGTCCATGTGGCATCGGAATTCACTTATAATATGCCGCTATTATCGAAAAAACCGCTTTTCATCTTCATTTCGCAAAGTGGGGAAACGGCTGACAGCCGCGCCGTATTGGTTTCGATCAAAGCACTAGGCCATAAAGCCTTGACCATCACAAACGTACCAGGCTCCACATTATCACGTGAAGCGGATTATACGCTCTTGCTGCATGCCGGCCCTGAAATTGCCGTTGCCTCAACAAAAGCCTATACAGCTCAAGTGGCCGTGTTGTCCATACTGGCAAATGTAACAGGTCATTTCCGTAACCTGGAATATGACTTCGACCTTGTAAAAGAGCTTGGAATCGTAGCGACAGCCATGGAGGCCCTATGCGACTCGAAAGAAGAGATGGAGGCCATCGCCCATGAATACCTGTCCGTTACAAGAAACTGCTTCTTCATCGGCCGTTCCCTTGACTACTATGTTGTCCTGGAAGGGGCGCTTAAGCTGAAGGAGATTTCCTACATCCAGGCGGAAGGCTTTGCTGGCGGCGAGCTTAAACACGGAACGATCGCCTTGATTGAAGAAGGCACACCAGTGATAGCACTTGCCACGCAAGCCGGCGTCAACTTAAGCATCCGCGGCAATGTCAAAGAAGTCGTTGCCCGCGGCGCCAAGCCTTGCATCATTTCGATGAAGGGGCTTGAAGAAGAGGATGATCGTTTCGTCATCCCGGAAGTGCACGAACTATTAACACCCCTTATCTCTGTTATCCCGATGCAGCTCATCGCCTACTACGCTGCCCTGCACCGCGAATGCGACGTGGATAAACCACGTAACCTTGCGAAAAGTGTAACGGTTGAGTAAGCTTGGAATGAGTGCAGCGTATGCTGTAGTTTTAATATAAGTTTAACCCCTTTAGTTATGATTATCTAAAGGGGTGTTTTTATGTCCAAAAGTGGATTAAAGAAGGTCGTGGGACAGGGTGCAGATTATCAACCGTGGCTCATTAGGTGTGGGGAACTTGCGAAATATATTGCTTTTTAATAAAGAGATATGGAGGAGTCATGACTAAAATGTGTCCATGAAACTATTTTAACTGCAAGGCTTATTATTTCTTCATTACTTTAACAATCAGAATTATTCCACTAATAAATAATGCAATAAATAAAACCAAATTAATCAGAGCTATAGTTAAATTTGTCATTGTGCTTTACTCCAGGTTGGGGAAGTTACAGTATAAACATATCCAGATTTAGTGGTAACGGTAGCTCGACTATACATCGATGTATATGTTGGTAGTATCGAATTATATTTTTTCGTCATATCCATCTTTGTAGAACCTAAAGATGTATTTTGAGACATAGTCAGAGCAGGGAAATATGAAAAGGGCCTGTAGAATAAGCACAAAAAGTTTGTGTGGAAAATAACGGAAATGCTAAACTGTAAGAAATACGGACTTTTGGAGGGGATTTATTTGTTATTTATAGGTATTCCTATTTTAATTGTGCTGGTTATAGCTACGAGCATAATAGAGAAGAGTTTAAAATCTATCGAAAAACAAAATGCAGTAGTGATAGATTTATTAAAAGAGATAAAAGATAAAAAATGATTATATTCTTGTATATTCACAGTCTGGAAGGCAATGGTTAATGTAACCTTCCAGACTGTCAAATCTAAAAAAAATGAACGTTTAATAGTAATTTAATCTGGCAAAAGTCTTATCTTTCTGGGCATATAAAGTTAAGCTTCTTGAGACTGTATAAAGTCCTAATTTGTGTGTGAACTGATTAGTATATTCAGCCTTTGCAGCAGCACTACTGGTTTCTTTTGATTTAAGTATTTTGAATTTCTTTTCTGTAACACTGTAAAGCACTGCGTCCACAGCTTGTTTAGAAATAGAAGTAATACTATCATAACCGCCTTGAACACTACTAACTTTAGCATTGAAACGTATATTCCAAATTCCATCATTGTATCTAGCAGTTACATTGCAATTCCTATATCCTGATCCTGATGTGCATGAATTATTTTTAACAGTACCAGTAGCGTAGTCATACGGGACTATTAGTGGTTCTACATCCTCTTCCTCTATAGAAAGCTGGATTCTTGAACCATCATCAAATTCAATGTATTTTTCTTCAAGATCTGTATCAATAGTTAAATCATCCTCGTGTTTGGCTACCTCTGTTTCTTTTTGAGCATCCAATAGTTCGCCATTAGCTACCTTCTGTACAAGTTCTTCTGCTGTTTCATCATCAATTCCCAGTTTAATAAAGTTGTCTTTTTGTTGTTGTAGTTCTTCTTTTGTAAATTCAGCTTTTTCACTAGCATGAGAACTAAGAGTACTAAAGAAAAAAAATAAAGAGCTCATGAATAAGGTTGCGATGATCTTTGATGCAATTTTTGAATTTGTCATATGTAGTAAACCTCCTTTTGTTAAATGAGCTATAGAGAACCAAGAGTATTGCTCTCAAAAGGTTCTTTTCTACCATATGCGGCTTTAGCAGGACAACAAACTCCCAGACCTAAATTAAATTGCGGGTAAAGCTGTAATACAAACCAACTTTTTCATAAAAGCCCTTCCTCTGTATAGTAATCAATATTATAAAATCAGTTATATTTATGGAAAAAATTTCAATTATGGAATACGGCGAAACAAAACTGGGACAATAACCATATAATTCCTATAATAAAATACAAATTTATGATATGAATTATCCGAAAAATAAAGATAGTCATGTATATGCGATTGAGATGTTTTAAGAAAGATTAATGTAAAAACAGGAGAGAGTTATCTTGAGGGAATCGATATAAGAAAAAATATTAAGGCTTCTAAAACTAATAGAATCTAGATATTCCTTACTTACCATATGTGCAGTGAACAAATGGGTAGTTCTACAGATCACAGAACAAGGATGTATGTTGCCAATTCATGAGGACTACTTAGTAAATCAAAAATGAAACAAGGAGTTCCTGAATTGGAACTCCTTGTGTGTTTGATTATTGATAAAATGAAAATATAATTGTTTTTCCATTAGTGCTCTCAGAGGGCGGTGTTGCGTTTATGTATAAATCGACTATAATATTCAGTTTTCTTATAGTCTCTCTTGTAACTGTCATTTTTCTAATTAAAGGTGAATGGCAAAATGCAATAACTACTTGGGCGTTTTATGGTGGGATTTTATCAGTAGCAGTGTATTTTCCTTTTTCTCAAAAAAGAAAATCACTTGAATCCTAGATTGTGTGGTCATCCTGAATTTAGATGTGTTGATTTTCAGAAGTAAAATAAAACCCTAGTTCTAAAGGGGGTTAGTGTTTTTACAAAGAGGTAAAAATGAATACTAATATTAAGCAAACTCATGGCCTTATATTATTTATAACCATACTAATTATGATTATTTTTCCATTTTCACAACTTATATTACAAGAACTTTCTTTGCAAATAAGCAAACCATCATTTTTCTTTATAAGTAAACTGATTATTATCTATTTGCTTTTTGTTTACTTAAAAAAGAAAAATATAACTTTATCGAGCATTAGGCTAAAAAAGGTACATATAAAATATATTCTTCTTGGTATTTTAATGGGCATCATCGCTCACATGCTCACTATGTTTTTTGTTAGGACCCAATATTATCTTCTAACGGGCGAATGGCTTGCTGCGGAAAAGATTGTTGATACACTTATGGAGAGTAATGAAAACATAAGTTTTTTCAGCATTATCATGATTGGCTTTTCAGTGGCGATTAGTGAAGAAATGCTTTTTAGGGGTATATTATTAAAACAATATCAGAAAATGAACATAAAGCCGGCCATAATTTTAAGTGCTCTTATTTTTAGCCTATATCATATGACGGTGGGAAACTTGGTTTTCACTTTTGTCATAGGTATCTCTCTTTCACTAGTAACCATCTATACGGGAAGTATCGTTCCGGCTATCTTTTATCACTTTTTAGTGAATGAAATAATGAGGATCATCATGCATTTCCCTGAAAAGGTTACTGAGCCTTATTTTAAAGTAATGGTGTCTCCAATTACCACGATAACTGGTTTAATACTATTTCTATCTATAACAACTTACTTATTTATAAAAATAAGAAAAAATAATTCTTTCCAAAGTGAAAAAGTTAAATTCTTTGATAGATACATTACCTTGTTTTTTTTGATGTATGTAATTCTCCTAACACTTTATATTATAAAGGCATTAAAATGAATGGGCAGGAACCGACTACTGTTAGTGCTCAAGAAAATGCGGTTTGGCAATTAAAAGCATCTGGCAGGATTAGCTGTAAAACTTTAAAGCCCAAAACATAACGCTTTTGGGCTTTATCCATGGTGCATAAGTTTTTTTGTGAGCTTGCCTGCATATACATGCCGCCCGCGGAGATTATGAAGGATTTATTCTTGGATACTTTAAACAATCTCCCTATCTGCCGTCTCGTCTAGCTCCAAAGGTAAAAAGGCATATTCGCCGTCACTGAGGATTTCACCTTTGCGAACAGCGAGCGGCGTTTTGAAGAGCGGCCCATTGATAACTGTCGTATGGAATTCCCCGCCTTCTCCGCAAGGGTCGATTCCTCGGGCTACAAGCTCCTGCACGTATTCGTGGGTCAGCGTTCGCCCTAAATCGTCCTCACGCATTCCAAGTGAAAGATTCACGGTTACAATCATCGTTTCAAATCCAAGATGTATGAACTCTTCGACAGCTTGGCGATGGTCCATTTCCCATAAAGGCATCCCGAGCTTCAATCCAGCATTCGTAGCAACTTTATCATTCCAACAGCCATGTTCGGGCATATCCAAATCTCCAGTCACCAACACTTCTGCTCCTTGGCTCTTAGCATCCGCTAAAAGGCGCGTAAATTCCTTTTCATAATCTGTCCAGCTGGCAGCTGCCGTGTATACGGGCAAGCCTATGGATTCGGCTTGGGCCTGTATGAGTTCAGGAGGCATTCCATGGGATCTGGACCGTTTTCCTTCTTCCTCCAGCATGACGATCAGTCCGACCGCTTCCCCGGCTTTCATCGCTTTGTGAAGAGCTAGGACACTATCCTTTCCTCCGCTAAAAGAAGCGATGAATTTATGCCCACGGGCCCCATTCTTCCAATCCTTCAGTTCTGTCATCCCCATTTTCCCCCTAAATGTAATGGCTTCATTTGTTTCATTTTATCACGATTGGTCTCGCAGATAAGATATTATTGCCTATCAATATAGTCTCCGGTTGTCGTAACAGGACCAACTGATGATCATTTGGAACGGCGTGAACCTGCATTTATGTATAGGATTTTTCATGCCGAAAAAAAACAAGGGCTTCGAAATTAGGAACACCCTGTGTGCTTGGATAAAAAGCTATGGGCGGATTTCATTCAAAGCCACTCTAATAGAGTTAAACCAGCTGACAGGTCAGCTGGTTTTGTTGTCCTTCATGAAATTGGAAGCAGGATCGTGAAGGTCGTCCCTTTGCCGATTTCGCTTTTGACGGATATCGAGCCATCGTGCATATCAATGATCTTTTTTACGATTGATAGCCCTAGGCCACTGCCGCTTTTTGTGCGTTCCCTTGCCAGGTCGGCTTTGTAGAATCGCTCGAAAATGTGGAACTGGTCTTGCTCTGATATGCCGATGCCGGTATCGGATATCGTGATCGATGCTTGATCAGCCATCTGTTGGAGCCTGATCGTGATGGTGCCATACTGCCGGGTGAACTTGATGCTATTATGGATCAAGTTGGTCCATACCTGGCTCATTAAATCTTCGTCTGCGAAGATCGAAACCTTTTCCAAAGATATATCCATTTCGAGTTCCTTTTCGAGCCAATTCGGTTCACAAGCCAAGATGATCGAGCGGATTTGCTGGTCGAGCCGGCAGCTCTTCCTTTCAAATGGGTGATGCTCGGATTCAAGGGAAGTAAGCTTCAGAAGATTATCACTCAATTTGGATAATCTCCTGCTCTCTGTCTCAATGATATGGAGGTAATGATTGCTTTCCTCCGTTGTCAGCTTATTCGATTGAAGCGCTTGTGCGAACCCTACAATGGAAGTGAGCGGCGATTGGATTTCATGTGATACGTTGGAGATGAATTCCTGGCGCATTTCCTCCATTTGCTTCAGTTGCTTCGCCATATGGTTGAAATGGCTTATGATTTCCGTCATTTCGTTTTTCTTACCTGTGTTTAAATCCAATTGGACATTATAATCGCCATTGCCAATCTTCCTTAATGCATTAATGATTTCCAAGTAGATGTTAACGCGTTTATTATGGTTGAACGCATGGATCAGGTAACCTGTGAGCATCATGATCGCGATGCTGGTAAAGATTGTCGCCAGATACTGGAGATAACCGGATATCCTTACAGGCAATAGCTGAATGATAAAGAAACCTGCTGAAAAACAAACGGAAGTGTATGTCAAAAAGCCAAGTATGCGTTTGAAAAAGGTGACATTCATTGTGTTGGCTCCAACCGGTAGCCCAATCCCCAGATCGTCCGGATCCGAAAGGGGAATTGTGATTCAGGAAACCGTTCCCGGACTCTTTTAATATGAACATCGACCGTTCGCTCATCACCTTCATAATCATAGCCCCAAATGTCTTCAATGAGTTCTTCCCTTGAAAAAGTTTTTCCAGGATAGCTTCCCAATTTAAACAATACTTCAAATTCCTTTAGTGGAATCGTATATTCGACACCCTTGAATGACAGTTGATGTGTGTTGCGGTTCATCTGTAAGTCACCGATATTCAATGTTTGGGAACTGGTGATTTTATAGCGTTTTAACAACGCCTTTATTCTAAGAACCAATTCGATTGGTTCAAACGGTTTAACCAGGTAGTCATCCGCCCCGAGTTCAAAACCCTTTACCTTCTGTGATGTTTCGCCCTTTGCCGTCAGCATTAAAACCGGGATATCACTGAATTCCCGCAATTCCTTGCATAATTGCCATCCATCCATGTTAGGCATCATGATATCGATGATGGCTAAGTTGATTTTCACCTTCTCCATCATACTCAATGCTTGAATTCCGTCCGGGGCGACATACAGATCGAATCCTTCTTTTCTTAGCAAGAGCAGAATCAGTTCGCGGATATGCGCATCATCATCGACGATCAATATCTTTGTCATCCTATTTCCGTCCTTTCGGTGAATGAATTAAGCAAGTTCAAGCTTGTGTAATTGCTGCTCTGCAAATTCACGATATAATGCATGCGTTTCATATAGCTCTTTATGTGTTCCGCTGCCTGTAATTTCCCCCTTTTCGAGGAAGATGATTTGGTCGGAACCAATTACGGTCGATAGGCGGTGGGCAATGACGATCGTTGTCCTGCCTTTCATCAAATCATTCAATGCCTGTTGAACGACATGTTCCGATTTACTGTCCAGGCTGGAGGTAGCTTCATCCAGCATCAAGATTTTAGGATTTCTTAAAAAAGCACGGGCGATGGCGATCCGCTGCCTTTGCCCTCCGGAAAGTTTCATCCCTCTTTCGCCAACTTCCGTATCATAGCCATTTGGAAGATCGGAAATGAACTGATCTGCATACGCCATTTTGGCAACCCGATTCAATTCTTCATCTGTTACATCCCGGTCTATTCCGTAGCAAATATTATCTTTAATTGTACCGGATACAATCGGACTTTCCTGTGAGACGTAGCCGATCTGACTTCTCCATGAAAGGAGCGTGAAATCATTTATCGATGTCCCGCCTATGGATATGGAGCCCTGCTGGGGCTTATAGAATCGCTCAAACAGGGAGAAAAGGGTCGTTTTCCCGCTGCCGCTTGGTCCGACAATCGCGGTCACCTTGCCCGCTTCAACCGTGAAGTTGATATCTTTTAGCACTTGTTCACCATCATTATAACGATATTCCAGGTGTTCGACCGTGATGGATTGGCTGGAATTTTGAACCTTGAGCGTTGCATCTTCCTCCACTTCAGAATCCAGAATGGAAATGATGCGTTCCGTGGCCCCGGTCGCTTTTTGGAATTGCGTAAAGAAAGCTGCCAATTGCGCCATCGGCATGATGATTTGGAAAAGGTACATGATGAAAGCAACCAGTGCACCTGCTGAAAGGGCTCCTGATGATACCCGCATCCCGCCATACCCCAAAATCAGTACGAGTAAGGCCATCATGACGAGACTCATCAGCGGACCGATCAGTGCTTGGATTTTTGCTTCCTTTAAACCATATTGAAATAATTTGATGATTCCTTTTTTTCCGTTTTCATATTCGAACGTTTCTGCATTGGATGCTTTAACAAGCCGGATTTCCGTAAGCACCTGCTGGAGGACTGCGGTGAAGCTTGCTGTCTCATCCTGCATCCCTTTCGATATGCGGTGCATTTTCTTCCCAAGTGGCAGTAATATTAAAACGGAGAGCGGGATGGCTATGAACATTAACAGCGACATTTTCCAATCAAGCAAAAATAACACGATCATGGCGCCGACGATGGAGATGATTCCGGTAACGAAGTTGGATAGGTGTTCCGAAATCAAGCCTTTCACTACCGTTGTATCATTTGTCATCCGACTGACCGTTTCGCCCGATGGATGTTCATCGAAGTAATTCACGGGTAATACGAGCAACTTTTTCCAAAGTTGATCGCGGATGCCGGCAACTACGGATTGGCCGATCTTGTTCAATAAATAGATGGAAAATCCACTGGCCAATGCCTGAACGATGATGGCAAGCACGAGAAGTGTGACCCTTTCCGCATTTAGCGAACTAAGGGAGAAATCATTGATAAGATTTTTTGTGAATAATGGGACCAATAAACTCACACCTGTTGTGCTTAAGCTTAACAGTAATGCAATTCCGATCATTATTTTAGAAGGCTTCGTTTGTTGCACCAATCGGATGAACTGGCTCCAGCCTTTTTGTTTTTTTTCCTGTTTCATTGATTAACATCCTTTCTTGTACTTCATTATAAACGGTAGTATACAAAGAAGTTATGAATTGAATATGAACTATTTTTAATAACTTGCTTGTTATAGGTAAAAGGACCAAATCGCTACCTTTAATGTGGACAGACAGACGCCGTTGCAAACGTTAGTGGAAACAGGAAAAAAGACAATTGTAATATTTGGAACATTTTGTTATATTTAAGTAGAAAATTAAATAATGAAATTAATAGGTGCAGATAATGTTGTTTATCTGCTTAAAAGGGAAGTCGGTTAGATTCCGACGCTGTCCCGCAACTGTATTTGGGAGCGATTCGAAAAAAACCACTGTTTCCGCAATGGAAATGGGAAGGGTTCGAAGAGCGAAGATCATAAGCCAGGAGACCTGCCTAATTAATGTGCATCAAGTACCTACGAGGATAGGGGGTGTTAATTGCGGACTTTTTTGGCATGGAAATGTTCCATCATTTCTCATGTTTATTTGAGTACTTTTCGTAAATTAACAGCTTCCTATGGAAGTTGTTTTTTTTATGTCAGTTTAATGGGAAAATCGCTGAATTACAAGTAATTTCGACAATTTTTGATAGCGCTTTCAATGGGTGATCTATTCAGAGGAGGAATGAAAGATGAAGGAACAAGTAAATTATTCTCCAGGGCTTGATGGAATTATAGCGGCTGAAACGAAATTATCTTTCCTGGATACAGTTCAGAGCGAGATTGTAATACGAGGATATGATCTTATCGATTTATCTGAAACGGTGGGATATTTGGAGATTGTCAACCTGCTGCTTCAAGGCAGACTTCCTGATGCAGAGGAAAAGGCAGGACTTGAAAAGGCATTGAAGAATGAATATGAAATCCCAGTGGAGATCCTGAAGATATTAAGGCTATTGCCGGAGAAAACACATCCGATGGATGCGCTAAGAACAGGCATTTCTGCTTTGGCTGGATACGATGCAAACATTGATGATCGTTCAGCTTCGGTGAATCTAGAGCGTGCTTACAAATTACTAGGCAAGGTTCCCGCCATCGTTGCAAACAGCTACCGCGTACTGAACAAACAAGAGGTGGTTCTTCCGAATAAGGATTTGTCGTATAGTTCCAATTTTTACTACATGATCACGGGTAAGGTGCCATCGGCAGTGGAAGAGAAAATTTTTGATCAATCTCTATTATTGTATAGCGAGCACGAGATGCCTAATTCCACTTTCACGGCAAGAGTGATCGCCTCGACGCTTTCCGATTTATATGGGGCTTTGACGGGAGCTGTAGCTTCGCTAAAGGGCAGCTTGCACGGAGGAGCGAATGAAGCGGTCATGTACATGCTATTGGAGGCGGGTACCGTCGACAAATTCGAACGGTTGCTTGAAGGGAAATTGGCAAATAAAGAAAAGATCATGGGGTTTGGCCACCGCGTTTATATGAAGAAAATGGATCCAAGGGCATTAATCATGAAGCAAGCATTAAAGCAGCTTTGTGATGCCAAAGGGGACGACCGTCTTTATAAAATGTGTGAAGCGGGGGAAGTGATCATGGAAAGGGAAAAAGGGCTTTATCCTAATCTCGATTACTATGCAGCGCCGGTCTACTATATGCTCGGCCTTCCGATTTCCATCTATACACCCATTTTCTTTAGTGCGAGAACGGTGGGTTTATGTGCTCATGTGATTGAGCAGCATGCCAACAACCGCATCTTCCGACCTCGTGTGAATTATATAGGCGAGCGTCATAACCGGAATGTCATTTCCAATTAAGGAAATGTAGATTACTAGCCCGCCAGATGGACGTTCTGACCAACGTCCATCATTATAATAAACAAATTTGCCGCGAAAGGGAAGATGAGAATGCTAAAAACAAATGGTATCAATCAAACGGATGTGTTATTGGAAGACATTGCGGATTATGTATTGAAGAAAGAGATCATTAGCGATGAAGCATATGAAACGGCTCGTTACGTTCTTCTTGATACGATCGGCTGCGGGATTTTAGCGCTTCAATATCCTGAATGCACTAAATTATTAGGACCGGTCGTTCCCGGCACGATCGTTCCAAATGGGACCCGCGTCCCAGGGACTTCATATGTACTTGACCCAGTGAAAGGTGCATTCAATATTGGTTGCATGATTCGCTGGCTGGATTATAACGATACATGGCTGGCCGCGGAATGGGGACATCCTTCTGATAACTTGGGCGGGATTTTGGCAGTAGCTGATTACGTAAGCCGGGTGAATATTGCAGAAGGAAAAGATGCATTAGCTGTTAAAGACGTCCTGGAAATGATGATCAAAGCACATGAGATTCAAGGTGTGCTGGCGCTGGAAAATAGCTTGAACCGGGTTGGATTGGACCACGTCCTGTTTGTGAAGGTGGCTACGACGGCTGTGGTGACAAAAGCTCTGGGGGGAACGAGAGCGGAAATCATCAATGCTTTATCCAATGCTTGGATCGATAATTCAAGCTTGCGTACGTATCGCCACACTCCAAATACCGGATCACGAAAATCATGGGCGGCAGGCGATGCCACAAGCAGGGCCGTACAACTGGCCATGATGGCCCTCAAAGGAGAAATGGGATATCCAACAGCTCTATCGGCACCAGGCTGGGGGTTCCAGGATGTATTATTCAATAAGCAAGAATTGAAACTTTCACGCAAGCTCGATTCATATGTAATGGAAAATGTCTTATTCAAAGTATCCTATCCGGCTGAGTTCCATGCGCAAACAGCAGCGGAATGTGCAGTGAAATTGCATCCGGAAGTGAAGGATCGCCTGGATGAGATAGATAAAATCAAAATCATCACACATGAATCTGCCATTCGCATCATCGATAAGGAAGGACCGTTGAACAATCCAGCAGATCGAGATCATTGTATCCAATATATAACGGCTGTCGGCTTGATCCACGGCGATGTAACAGCTGACCACTATGAGGATGAGGCGGCAGCTGACGAAAGAATCGATCGCTTGAGGAATAAAATGACAATTGTCGAAAATGAACAATACACGATCGATTATCTGGATCCGAGCAAGCGCTCGATCGCCAATGCCATCCAAATCTACTATAAGGATGGATCGGTATCGGAGTTCGTCGAATGCGAATACCCACTTGGGCACCGCTTTAGAAGAGAAGAAGCATTTCCGAAAATAACGAAAAAATTCACGGATAACATGAGCACGCATTATTCGCATAAACGGCAAAACCGAATTCAGGAGGCTTGCTTGGAGCCTGGCGCTCTTTCGAACTTGAAGGTAAACGAGTTTATGGACTTATTCATCATTTAAGGGGGACTGAAAGGATGACTTGGATCGTTAATCAACAGTCGGGACAAGCGGAATTAGCCGCTCGTTTTCGGAAGCTAATGGAAGAACCGGGCATATTACAAATTCCAGGCACCCATGATGCGATGGCTGGTCTTATAGCGAAGAAAATAGGCTTCAACGCCCTATATCTCTCAGGTGCAGCATACACGGCAAGCAGGGGCCTGCCCGATTTAGGGATTGTCACATCTGCTGAAGTGGCGGAGCGGGCCAGGGATATTATTCGTGCTACCGACTTACCGGTGCTTGTAGACATTGATACGGGGTTTGGCGGTGTCCTGAATGTGGCCCGTACGGCTAGGGAAATGCAGGAAGCGGGCATTGCGGCTGTACAACTGGAAGATCAAGACCTTCCAAAAAAATGCGGTCATCTAAATGGCAAGAAGCTTATATCGACTAGTGAGATGACGCAAAAAATAAAAATGATTAAACAGACCGCCCCATCGCTAATCATAGTGGCTCGTACGGATGCGCGTGCTGTGGAGGGGATGGAGGCAGCAATTGAAAGAGTGACTGCCTATATCGAAGCAGGAGCTGATGCGATATTTCCTGAGGCGCTGCAATCGGAAGCGGAGTTCCGCCAGTTTGCCAAGCACGTCACTGTGCCGTTGTTGGCCAATATGACCGAATTCGGGCAGACTCCTTATTATAAGGCTAAAGAATTTGAAGAAATGGGATATCAAATGGTGATTTATCCGGTCACTTCCCTTAGGGTGGCGGCAAAGGCATTTGAGCGGGTTTTCGAACAAATCATGCAGCATGGAACACAGGCAGGCGCCCTGCCGGACATGCAAACACGGAGTGAATTATATGAAACGATTTCCTATCATGATTTTGAAGGCTTGGATAAGGAGATAGCGAAAACCGTTTTAACCAAGGAACAATGATATCGTGTTAAAATATAGAATTGATGGCCCAGGGCTAGAGCTCTGGGCTTTCCGTCATGCAAAAACATTTTAAGTCTAGTTCTTATTAACTGTTTTCGAAGAGCGGTTTATGAAGGGGAAGAGGTGTAATAATGTCGGGTTTCAAATGATTTTACTATATCAAAACAATAAATTGGTATAAAAGGCTTATTCGTACTTAAAAAATGGTTCTTTTAGCCGATTAAATATGGGGATATAAAAAACAGGATAAGTTAGGTGGAAAACATGATTATTTTGAATGAGTCCGTTGTGTCACCAATTCTTCTTAAAGTGTTAGTCGAACGGCAAATTCCAGTGTTGGAACAGGGGCAATGGGCAGATACGATTACATCTGAAAGCTTAAATATTCAAGACGATACAGAATTTTTCAAGTCCATGGGAATGGAACAAAGAGTTCTTACAAACTCTGAAAATGGCATCACGGTATTAGGTCAATTTCAACCGGATAGCAATGAATACATATGGTCGAAGTTATTGAAGGATAAGAGTGAAGTGCGTAAGTTAACGAAATCTTTATATCCGGATTTCCATTTCCAAGATATTGATTTATCGATGATAGATGATCTGGATAAAGGCCAAATACCTTTTCCGGTCGTCATTAAGCCCAATATCGGCTATTCAAGCGTGGGCGTACACAAGGTCAAGAATGAGCAGGACTGGGATGTAGCCGTGGCCCAGCTTAAAGAAGACCTGCTTCACTCGGATGGGCTGTATGATTCCGAAGTGGTCGGTTCCCAAACCGTATTGATAGAAGAGTGGATACAGGGAGAGGAATTCGCCATTGATGGTTATTACGATCAAGATGGCGAGCCAGTGATTTTGAATGTATTCAAACGATTATTCAAGGATGATTATGATACTTCCGACCGAATTTACTATACTTCGAAGGCAGCCATTAACGAAATCTATGAAGATGCAATAAGGTTCATGAAGAATATTCAAACGGTCCTTCCGCTTCGGAACTACGCTGTACACTTTGAAATCCGCAAAAAAGGGGATAGGGTGATTCCGATTGAAATCAACCCCCTTCGTTTTGCCGGAGCGGGTACAACAGATTTAGGTTATCATGCATATGGGATGAACATGTATGAACACTATTTCGCGGGTACGAAACCAGATTGGGCAACGATGCTGGCAGAGATGGATGATGCGATTTACAGCTTTTTCTTTGCAGAGGTCCCGCTGGAAATCAATCTGGAGGAAGTTGCGAGTATCGATCATGAAGGGCTGCAAGATGAATTCGAACAGATTTTGGAATATAGGCAGCTTCCTTTTCAAAATGACCGGAGCATGTCGATCATTTTTTATAGAAGCGAGGACTTGAACAAGAACCGTCAATTGCTTCACTTGGACTTACTTCCATACTTGACGATAAAACAACTGGCTTTAACATAAGGGGGGCATGAGAATGAGATTATCAAAACTGAATCCTAAAAATTCACTAATGGCAAAACTATTCTTATTTTATATCATTCCATTCGTACTTTTTGCTGGTGCCATGGGACTTTGCTTTTCCTATATAACGAATAAGATGATCAACGAGAATGTCCTTCCGCAATTCGATGAGCGTCTTTCAGAAAATGCACGTAGTTTGGCAGCAAGCCTTAATCCGACTTTGATCAACAAAGCTTCTGAGCAGGGAGAAGATATCAGGCAGAAATTAGATGCCTTCGTTGAAGATAAAAAGGGCATTGAATATGTGTATGTGCTGAAGCGGGAAAACGATGCCGATACGATCGTAGCCCTGAGTGGAAGCGATGATTACATGGTGCAATCGCCTTTCACGCCGGAGCAGGCCAAATCGATAAATGGACAAGAAGATGTATTAAGTGAAATATATAAAGATAAATGGGGTACCCACAAATCATACTTTACGCCAATCAATGGAACGGACGCCATTATAGGAATTGATATGGATGCGAAGTTCATTGATGAATTGAAAAGCAGAATGATATTCTATAATATTTTATTTCTTGCAAGTGCCATCATATTAGGCGTACTGTGTGCCATTGTCATCGGGAGAAAGATCTCGGGTCCCGTCAATGAACTTGTTGGCTACACAAGTGAAATGGCAGCAGGGGATTTAAGTAAATCGATTCCGGTTGGCAGGCAAGATGAGATTGGAGATCTATCCAATGGTTTTGAGGATATGAGGTTAAGTTTGTCCCATATCATCGATAATGTACGTGAACACGCTCATACGATGAATCAAACCACTATTTCCATCCATCAATCCTTCGAGGAGATGGTCGAATCATATAGCCAGATCGTAACGGGGACAACGGAAGAAGCGAAGGCTTCGGAAGAACGTGCCCATCATATTGACCGGATTTCCAATATGATCAGTGAATTGACGGATACCATCCGCTTAATGAATGAGCAAACAAATAAGATGAATGAATTTACGATGCATGCGAATACACTTGCTGAGCAAGGAAGCGAACAAGTGCAGGATGTAACGAGCCAGATGGGCAAAATCATGGAAAACGGCCAAGCGAATAAAGCCAATTTGGTGAGCCTTGAAGAGGATGTAGTGAAGATCAACGAAGTGATCGGTTTAATAAGGGTCATTGCTTCGCAAACGAACCTGCTATCCTTGAATGCTTCCATTGAAGCGGCACGGGCGGGGGATGCCGGCAGGGGCTTTGCCGTAGTTGCCCAGGAAGTGCAAAAATTGGCTGTACAAACCGATGAATCCATCGATATCATTTCCGAATCGATTACGCGGATCAATGAGCAAACGGCGAAGGTCATCCAAAATAACGATGAAAGCTTTGAGGATATACTGAAGGGTGTTTCCTTAGTGGAGAACAACGGCGAGATTTTCAATAAGATATTCGATTCCGTAGAAAAATTGCTGAAAGGCACGGAACAACTGGCGGCCCATTCGAAAAAAATCAATGAGTCATCCGATGAGAGTTTAGCATCGGTTCAGGAAATTGCAGCGATTTCGGAAGAGGGAGTCGCAACCACTGAGCAAATCTCGGCGGCAGCCATTCAACAAAGTACGATCATGAATGGACTGAAGGAACAAAATGAAGAATTGGCTAACAAATCAGCGATACTGGAAGAAATGGTGGAAAAATTCACTACGGATAAATAACAGATCAGAAAGCAGGCTATCCATGAGCCTGCGCAGCTGCAGACAAACTCGATGATACTGGGTTTGTCTGCAGTTTTTTTGTGATAACTGAACTTTGCATGAAACCGAAGATAGAAACTAATTTCCCACAATATTGTGAGTCTCTACTATAAACGTTTCATGTCTGCGAAGTCTCATTAGTCACACGTTTCCTAAGCGAGAGGACTCGCACCTACCGTTTCGGAGAGTTTTGGGTGGAAACTAATGTGTTTACACTGTTTTTTTATCGGGTCGGGCTTTAATGCGTCAGGTTTATTTTGTCAGTGAATATAAAGAGTATTAAAAATTGCTTGAAAAAAAGTTTGGGCAAACCATTTGCAATCGCTGCCATTTAATGTTATGCTTAGTCTTAATTATTTTTGTTCGGTACTAAGGATACTAAAAGTACTACTTTTCGTTTTCGATGATGACTTAGAGCAAGGATAGTAATACAATGTGCAAATGCACTAGGAGGCAACAACAATGGAACAAGGTAAAGTGAAATGGTTTAACGCAGAAAAAGGTTTTGGATTCATCGAACGCGAAAACGGAGACGACGTATTCGTACATTTCTCAGCTATCCAAAGCGAAGGTTTCAAATCTTTAGACGAAGGTCAAGAAGTTACTTTTGAAGTAGAACAAGGTCAACGTGGACCACAAGCTTCTAACGTTCAAAAAGCATAATTTCAAAACGAAAAAAGGCAGATTCCATTTATGGGGTCTGCCTTTTTTGTTGTGTTGAAGAACGGAAGCAAAAAACCCCGCTCAGCATTTGAACGGGGAAATCGGTACAAGTAAAGTAAATCGCTTAAAAGGTTTGCCTAAGTATATCATAGTTTTCCAAGAAATATTAAATATAATATACGTTTCCAGACAGGGAAAGGGAAATCCGGCGATCATTGGGTGGAATTTTCCCTAGCCCCTTATTTGAAGCATGAAGGGCAGGCTCGAGTTTTTGTGCGTGAAAAAGGCCAACCAGGTACCTTCGATGGAAGAGAAACAAAAACCCTTAATCTACATATAAAGATATATAGCCCGCTTTCACATTGAGGGGGGAAGTTAATCATTCAAATATAGGTTTGAATAATCAACAAATTATGGTATATTTTAATCAAATGAAGATTTGAATGAAGGGTGTGAAAAGATGATTCAACAAAAAGATGTATGTGATGTCCATCTGCATGATCAAGTAAAGGTCAATCGCATTCAGAAAGAAATGAGCCACGTCGATATATCCAGCATATCAAAGCTGTTTAAGGTGATAGGTGATGAAAATAGGGCGAAAATAGCCTATGCACTTTGTGAGGATGAGGAATTATGTGTGTGCGATCTGGCCCATATCATCGGTGCCTCGATGGCGACAACGTCTCATCATCTTCGTACCCTCTATAAGCATGCCATCGTTAAATATCGAAAAGAAGGAAAGTTAGCATTTTATTCATTGGATGATCACCATATCAAGCAATTGATTCTCATTGCATCAGAACATCAGCAGGAGGTGAGGTCTGATGGTTGAATCGCCTTCAAAAACATATCGGATCCAAGGTCTATCCTGCACGAATTGTGCGGCTAAGTTTGAGAATAATGTCCGTAGCCTGGAAGGTGTGAACGATGCAAAAATCAATTTTGGCGCATCAAAGATTTCGGTACAGGGAAGCGCGACGATTGAAGAAATCGAAAAGGCAGGAGCCTTCGATAACCTGAAAATCCGGGATGAACAGCAACAGGTTTCGCATAAGGAGCCATTTTGGAAACAAAAAGAAAATATGAAAGTGGTATTCTCGGCCATCCTGTTGTTGATCAGCTGGATATTGGGTAACCAATATGGTGAAGGGAGCGCCTTGCCGGTAATCGGATATGCGGCAGCCATCATAATTGGAGGTTATTCATTATTTCTGGATGGCTTGAAGAATCTCTTCAGACTTCGATTTGATATGCACACCTTAATGACGGTTGCCATCATCGGAGCGGCAGTGCTCGGTGAATGGGGCGAAGGGGCGACTGTCGTCATCTTATTTGCCATCAGTGAAGCGCTGGAGAAATATTCGATGGATAAAGCCAGGAATTCGATCGAATCATTGATGAATATCGCGCCTAAAGAAGCCTTGATCCTAAGAGGGCATCACGAAATGATGGTCGCTGTCGATGAAATCGAGGTAGGAGACACGATGATCGTTAAACCAGGTCAGAAGCTTGCCATGGACGGAAGGATCATGAAGGGTGCCTCGACACTTAACCAAGCAGCCATTACAGGTGAATCGGAGCCGGTATATAAAACGGTTGATGGTGAAGTCTTTGCAGGAACCTTAAATGGTGAAGGTTTGCTGGAAGTGGAGGTCACGAAGCGCGTCGAGGATACGACAATTGCAAAAATCATACATCTAGTCGAAGAAGCACAGGCTGAAAAAGCGCCTTCCCAGGCTTTCGTGGACAAATTCGCTAAATACTATACACCGGCAATCATGCTCATTGCTTTGGCAATTGCCGTCTTGCCGCCGCTTGCAGTGAACGGGGATTGGGCTGAGTGGATATACAGGGGATTGGCTGTACTCGTCGTAGGCTGCCCGTGTGCTCTGGTCATTTCCACGCCCATTGCCATAGTTACAGCGATTGGGAATGCAGCCAAAAATGGTGTATTGATTAAGGGTGGAATCCATTTGGAGGAAGCGGGAGCCTTAAAGGCGATTGCTTTTGATAAAACGGGTACATTGACGAAGGGCATTCCTGTTGTGACCGATTTTAATTTGTTGGCAAAAGGACATAATCCACAAGTTGTGTTGGGCATTGCGGCTGCTTTGGAAAGCAGAACGCAGCACCCTCTTGCCACGGCCGTCATTCAAAGGGCGGAGGAACAAGGTGCCGAGTATCGTTCTTTAGTGGTGGAGGATTTCACTGCCATCACTGGCAAAGGGATAAAAGGGAGCATCAACCAAGAAATCTATTATATTGGCAAACCGCATCTATTTGAAGAAGTATCAGGGTTAGTTTTCCGTAGTGATGTGCTGGAGCAAATCAGCAGCTTTCAAAATGAAGGGAAAACGGTGATGCTGCTTGGAGATCAAATGGAGCTCCTGGCGCTTATTGCTGTCGCAGATGAAATAAGGGAAAGCAGTAAGGAAGCGATTCGCAAACTGCATTCTCTAGGTATTGAAAAAACGATCATGCTGACGGGGGACAATAGCGGAACGGCAAAAGCGATCGGTGCAGCTGCGGGCGTTGATGAAATCGAGGCGGAGCTTTTGCCCGAAAATAAATTGACGATCATTAAGCAATGGAAGCAAAAATATGGGCGAGTGGCGATGGTGGGGGATGGCGTCAATGATGCCCCCGCATTGGCAGCTTCCACGGTAGGGATTGCCATGGGTGGCGCGGGCACTGATACGGCCCTTGAAACAGCCGATATTGCCTTAATGGGTGATGATTTATCGCGGCTGCCGTATACGATCCGTTTAAGTCGTAAAACGTTGAAAATCATTAAGCAGAACATCACGTTTTCCTTGGTGATCAAAATCCTGGCCTTATTATTGATCGCTCCTGGCTGGTTAACTTTATGGATGGCAGTATTTGCCGATATGGGTGCGACCTTATTAGTTACGTTGAACAGTCTTAGATTATTACGAATAAAAGAATAGTAGTTTCATATAAGTTCCCCGTCGCTTATTTTAGGTGCGGGGTTTTTTCTCGATCTTACCAATTGTTTCATGTGAAACTTCATAATGATGCATCCATTTCCCTTTTCAAAACGTACATAGAATAGAGCGTAGAAATTGTTATGGATGATCCAAATATTGCTATAATAAGTAATTATGGTAGGAAGGGGACTTCAATGAACGATATAGATATAGAGCTATACGAGAAAGTTCATCTTGGGGATAAGCAGGCCCTCGAAAAAATATATGATCGTTACGAAAAGATCCTATATTCCCTGTCTTATAAAGTTACTGGACAGAAGGAATTGGCGGAGGAAGCGGTACAGGAAGTGTTCATAAAAATCTGGACGAAAAAGGGGACGTATCATGCATCCAAAGGGAAGTTCTCCAGCTGGATCATGACGATGGCCCGAAATGCAAGTATCGATTTGTTAAGAAAAAGAAGAGATATACCCTCCGACTTTGAATATGAACAGATCCCGGATGAGAATCCAAGCGTGGAAAATCTCATCGAGTGGAAGGAAGAAGGCACCATGCTGAGGCAGGCCGTGTCGGAATTAAGCGAGGAACAACAAAAAATGATTAACTTATTTTATTTTAAAGGCCTGTCACAACAGAGCATTGCCTCGGAGTTTGAAATTCCACTCGGGACCGTTAAAGGGAGAGTCAGATTGGCGCTCAAGCATTTACGAAAGATTATCCCGCAAAAGGTAAGTAAAGGGGGAGAGCTTGATGAATAATAATCCATGTGAATGGCTTTTAGATTACTTCAATGGACAATTGGATGAAGTCCCTCGAAGGAAGTTTGAAAATCATCTCGCGGAATGCAAAAATTGCCGTGAGGAATTAGATGAACTGGAGATGCTAACGAAAGACTTGGCATTTACAGCTGAACCGGTTGATCCGCCAAGTGATATGAAACAGCGAATTTTGGGAAATGTATTTGAAACGGAGAAAGAAGAGCAAAAGCCCGTATTACAGCAACCGGTTGAAAGAAGAAAGGGAAATGGTTGGGTGAAGCCCTTGTTGGCAGCCGTCTTATTTGCCTCATTGCTTGGAAATGCCTACACCTTGCTTTCTAAGGATCAAGAGGAAAACAATGCAGGGGAAAGACGGGAAACCATCGATAGGCTTCAAACGAGCGTTGCCTTGAAACCGGGTGAAGGGGCTCCTTTCAATGGAAGGGCGACGATGGTTGAGAAAAATAATAGAACGGAAATGATCATTCAAGCGGAAAATCTTGAATCGACAGAAGGCTCCGAGGTGTATCAGGTTTGGCTGCTGGAAAAGGGTAAGCCTTTTAGAGCCGGGACATTCGTGCCGAATGAAGATGGCCTGGGCGCAGTGACGTATCATCTGGATGAAGCTGGTGAGCATGAGTGGGATACAGTAGCAATCACGCTTGAGCCCTCGGATGATAGCAAAATTCCTAAAGGGGATATTATCTTAAGCAGTGAATTATAGCCATTGGGCGGGGATGTAAGCTCGCGTCCGCAGTTTTAGCCAAAAAGGCTTCGGAACGGCCTCCCTTCCGAAGCCTTTTTGATTTTTTACGAACGCTACCTGTTTGAAAATGCCGAATTACAGATGTAATAATATGAAATTGGCGAGTGAAGCACCGAAAATGGTGAGTAAATGCCCACGTCTAAGGCTAAATCGTGAAAATGAACGGAAAAATAGCGGGCCATTCGAGAAAAAAGGTCCATTTTCAGCTTGAGAATCTGAATTGGCGAGTAAAGCACCAGAATTGGCGAGTAAAACGGTGAAATTGGCGAGTAAACGTCTTGAATTGGCGAGTAAAACACCGAAAATGGCGAGTAAACGCCCGCGTCTAAGGCTAAATCGTGAAAATGAATGGAAAAATAGCGGGCCATTCGAGAAAAAAGCTCCATTTTCAGCCTGAGAATCAGAATTGGCGAGTAAAGCACCGAAAATGGCGAGTAAACGCCCTGATTTTACGAGTAGTATGCCGAATTTGAGACTGGGTCATGAAAAATGCTGGAGACAGCTTGTTTTTTGCTGAATTTCCTTACGGGTAAAAAGGTTTCTAATAAGGACGTGGCAGGCTATATTTAGGCATGGAATGGGTAATGTGCTACAATGTGGCAGACATTTAGTGAGGCATGCGAATTTCGAGATGCCGGAATCAAGGAATGGTATGCATAGAAGGGATTTGAATGGATGGAAATGATGGAACAGAGGGCAATTCTTGTTGGCGTTAATCTCAATGGCCAGAAGGATTTTGAGTATTCAATGGAGGAGCTCGTCAATCTGACGGAGGCTTGTGAGGTGGAGGTTGTCGGCGCCATCACCCAAAATTTGCATCGGGTGAATTCATCGCATTTTATCGGTACCGGAAAGATAGAGGAAGTGAAAAATCTCGTTGAATATAAAGAAGCGAACGTGGTGATCTTTAATGATCAGCTTTCTCCTTCACAACTGAGGAATTTGGAAAGGGATATGGATTGCAAGGTGATCGACCGGACGATTTTAATATTGGACATCTTTGCGCACCGGGCGAAAACGAAGGAAGCGCAGCTACAGGTAGAGGTGGCAAAGCTTCAGTATATGCTTCCGCGTCTCGTTGGCTTAAGGGAGTCGTTAGGCCGTCAGAGTGGCGGGGTAGGCACAAACAAGGGGGCCGGGGAAAAGCAATTGGAGCTTGACCGGAGAAGGATCGAGGAAAATATAAGCGTTTTGAACAAAGAGCTTGAACTTCTAGTGGCACATCGGCAAACGCAGAGGAAGCAGCGTAAAAAGAATGCCATCCCTGTTGTTTCTTTAGTCGGTTATACGAATGCTGGAAAATCTTCAATCATGAATGCGTTAATCAAAATGTTCCATCCGACCGCGGAGAAGCAGGTTTTGGAAAAAGATATGCTGTTCGCTACGCTTGAGACATCGGTGCGCAACATTCCGTTACCCGATAAGAAGGAGTTCCTTCTGACAGATACCGTGGGCTTTGTATCAAAATTGCCCCATCATCTTGTGAAGGCGTTTCGGTCTACGTTGGAAGAGGTGGTGGAGGCGGATCTATTGATCCATGTTGTCGATTTTTCGAATCCGGACCATGAGCAGCAAATGGAGATAACGGAACAGACATTAAGTGAGATAGGCATTAAAGGGATACCCACAATTTTCGCCTATAATAAGGCCGATCTTACCGATTTGGAGATCCCTCAAGTGAATCGGGGCTCTGTATATATGTCAGCAAAAACGAAAGCGGGTCTCGAGGAATTGATCGAACAAATTCGCGCGCAAATTTTTACGGACTATATTCGCTGTGAGATGTTGATTCCCTTTGATCAAGGACAGCTCGTATCCTTCTTCAATGAAAATGGTCATATAACGGAAACCGAATATGAGGAAAGCGGATATCGGATCAAGCTTGAATGCAAGAAAGCGGATTATGAAAAGTATAACCGGTACGTCATTCAGCCGGATTGAAGGGGTTGTGGATAAGTCGTTTGCTATTTGTTGATAAGTGGAAAAACACGAGTCTTATTGTGGGTAACTTTTATATGATTGCCTTTGCATCGGCAAAAACTGGAGCATTATAAGATTTGAATTGTGTATAAGTTGTGGATAAAAAGAAAAAGCCCTAAAAAACCAGGTGGTATTATCCCCTACAGGTAGACAGAGAAAAAAGAGAACATGATAAAATGTTCTTAACTGTCTATCTGGAGGGGATTTTTCATATGGCAAAAAAGGGGCAAACGTTTCAAACATATACAGAAGAATTAAAGAGAGAAGTGGTTCGTCTGAAGGTGGAGGAAGGCTGGTCATATCGTCAGATTCGTGACCGTTTTGGTATTAAAAGTGATGCACAGATAGCGAGTTGGGTAAAGAAAGTGCAGAATAATGAGTCTTTTGAAGATCAACGTGGTGTATGGAACCGTAAGAATTTTTCTAGTGTAGAAGAGGAAAATGCCTATCTTAAAGCACAGGTGAATTATTTAAAAAAGCGCAATCCAAATCTGCATGGAAAGGAATGGTCCTGAAAGCCGAAAGGTTTCAAATAATCGATGGTTTGAGGAAAACGTACCCACTTGCGTGGCTATTAAAAATCGCTGAAGTTTCAAGGGCTGGATACTACAAATGGAGGAAGACACAGTCTGCTCGTTCTCTGCGACTTGAGAAAAATCTATGGATCAAAGAACATATTTTAGCCATCCATAAGCTACACCCCTACTACGGATATAAACGGATGACTCGAGCTTTGTCCAGAGAAGGAATCGTTGTAAACCATAAACGTGTTCGTCGATTGATGAGAGACCTGGGTGTTCAATCTGTCATTCGGAAGAAACGTCCTTTCTACGGTCGAAGAGGGTCCGTTGTATTTCATAATGTCTTAAATCGTGAATTCCACGCAGAGATGAGGTTTCATAAGTTAGTAACAGATATAACCTATGTACGGATTGGAGACACGTTTGCCTACCTTTCCGCCGTTTTAGATTTGTATAATAATGAAATTGTTGCATGGGAAGTTTCTACACGAAACGACCTTGAATTGGTTCATAATACGCTAAATCAGCTAAGGGGCAAGCCATTTAGCAAGGGGGCTCTCCTGCACTCAGATCAAGGATTCCAATATACGACGAAAGCATATGAAAATCAGGTGAAGGAACTCGGCATTCGAGGAAGCCACTCTCGTCGTGGCAATTGTCACGACAACGCGTGTATAGAAAGCTTCTTCTCACATTTAAAAACAGAAAAGTTATATTTACTATGTCCAAAAACAGCAGACCAGGCTTATCTAGCTATTCAAGAGTATATAGAGTTTTACAATACGGCACGCTTTCAAGAGAAATTCAACGGCCTTTCCCCAATTGAATATCGAGAAAAGGCCGCAGCTTAAAAAACACTCTTTTTTTTATTGTCTACTTGACAGGGTTATGTGCAAGGAATCAAGGTTTTGGGCTTTTTTTATGTGGACAAAATGTTGATAAGTTCATTGCATGAATATTCATTCGTATATGTGCTGAATGATGAGGTTGTTTGTAGAAAAATGACGATGTTTAAGGTTTATTGTTAGGAAATATAACATGATTATTACATATTGCACAACCTTTAACTGGTAATACTTTACACTTTGTATAATGTATCTTGCTTTTTATCGTTATAAAATAAAGAATACTCAATTACCAGGTTAACAGTCTGTTTTTTGAGTTTTTTTTAGCTAGGGGGGGCTATTATGGCCGGAGGAAACAGGGACCACGGCTTGGCCAATTAAGAGAATGATAGAAATGAATAGACGGATTGAAACACTGACGGCTAAAAAGCCATGCGCTGCGCAGGATCAACACATGTATTCCAAGATTAGAGAAATGCATGCAATTCCTCCCTTTTTTATTTTTACAAATAAATGTTTGGAAGGAGAATCGTGGATGAGTATGACAAGTCCGTTAAAAGATGAACTTGAGCAAAACTTTCAGGAAGCAGAGAGGGGGCTGTCCCATAGGGAGGCCTTGGAAGAAGCGAACCGATGTTTATACTGCTACGATGCCCCATGCATTCAAGCCTGTCCGACAGGGATAGATATTCCAAGTTTCATTAAGAAGATCTCATCAGGTAATTATAAAGGGTCGGCAAAGACAATCATGACAGCCAATCCCGTCGGTGCCAGCTGTGCCCGGGTATGTCCGACCGAAGAGTTATGTGAGGGCTCATGTGTCCTCAACCATTCTACCAAGCCAATCATGATTGGCAATCTCCAGCGTTATTCCACAGATTGGGCCATCCAAAACAAACAAGCTCTGTTCAAGGCCGGGAAAAAGAATGGCAAAAAAGTTGCCATTGTTGGAAGCGGTCCAGCGGGGTTATCTGCGGCAAGGGAGCTAGCCTTGCTTGGCTACAGTGTAACCATTTTCGAAGCTGAAAAAAATCCAGGCGGGTTGAATACTTACGGAATAGTATCGTTTCGTCTGCCGCAAAGCATTTCATACTGGGAAGTCGAACAGGTGAAAAGTCTGGATGTGGAAATCAAAACGAATACACGTGTCGGGGCGGATGTTTCTGCGGACCAGCTAATTGCTGACTTCGATGCGGTCATTTTAGCGGTCGGTATGTCCGATGTTCCGAAGCTTGGAATCGAAGGAGAGGATTTGGCTGGGGTTTATGATGCAATCGATTTCGTTAAGGCAACGAAAACGGGGGCCATCAGTGATAAATTCATCGGGAAGAAAATGGCGGTGATCGGAGCCGGGAATACAGCGATTGATGCAGCAACCTGTTCAGTTCGTCTTGGTGCCGAACAGGTGGCGATCATTTATCGTCGTACCAAAAAAGAAATGACAGCGTATGATTTTGAATTCGAGTTTGCCAAACAAGAGGGTGTTGGGTTTCACTGGCTGACCACTCCTTCCAGGATCTTATCGGATGACAGCGGTCATGTAACGGGAATCGAATGTGTGAAGATGGTGCTTAGCGAGGCAGGGGATGATGGACGGAGCAGACCGGTCCCGGTATCCGGCTCGGAGTTCGTGATCCCGGTCGATGGGGTCATCCGTGCCATAGGACAATCCAGGTATATTGGGCTGATTGAACAATTCGGGATTCAACATGATGATGGCGTCGTTATATTGGAAGCGGGCTCCTATAAATCGTCGAATGAAAAAGTATTCGCCTGCGGGGACGTGATTTTCGGAAAAGGTCAGGGCGAGGCGATGGTCGTTTCGGCAGCCCAGCAAGGTAAGGATACGGCTTATGAAATTGACCGGACTATAATGGGCGAGGCAGTGGATATCGCTTAATAATGAAAAAAAGGAGGCTTATCATGGCTGATTTATCGATAAATCTTGCAGGTATCAAATCACCGAATCCTTTTTGGCTGGCTTCAGCACCGCCAACCAATTCCGGGTACCAAGTCCAGCGGGCATTCGAAGCTGGCTGGGGGGGCGCCGTGTGGAAAACGTTGGGCGATCCCATCCTGAATGTCTCATCCCGTTTCGCAGCTGTTAGTTTTAATGGACAAAGAGTGGCTGGTTTCAACAATATCGAGTTAATTACCGATCGGCCACTTGAAGTGAATTTGAAAGAAATATATGAAACGAAAAAAAGGTTCCCTGATCATGCAATCATTGCCTCGGTCATGGTGGAGCCACAACAGGAAAAGTGGCATGAAATCATCAAACGCATAGAAGCTGTAGGGGTTGATGGATATGAGCTGAATTTTGGCTGTCCCCACGGTATGGCGGAACGGGGAATGGGAGCTGCTTCGGGCCAGGTTCCTGAACTTGTGGAAAAGCAAACTTATTGGGCGAAGGAAGCTGCATCGAAGCCTGTCATCGTAAAGCTTACCCCGAATATAACCGATATTACGGTCACGGCCGAAGCGGCAGTGCGCGGGGGTGCGGATGCCATCAGTATGATCAACACGATTAACTCTTTGGCGGGTGTGGACATCCATTCATGGAATACGATTCCCCATGTAGGCGGTAAGGGTGCCCACGGAGGGTACTGTGGACCGGCGGTTAAGCCCATCGCTTTAAACATGGTGGCAGAGTGTGCAAGAAATCCAATGATTGATCTTCCCATCTCCGGAATCGGGGGGATTTCCAATTGGCAGGATGCCGTTGAGTTTTTGTTAATGGGCTCAACGGGCGTACAAATATGTACGGCTGCCATGCATCACGGTTTCAGGATAGTCGAGGACATGATTGAAGGACTGTCCAATTACCTCGATGAAAAAGGGATAGCCTCCGTCATGGATATTGTCGGAAAATCCGTAACGAGGTATTCCGATTGGGGGAACTTGGACCTTAATTATAAGGTGGTGGCACGCATCAATAATGATGTATGCATCAACTGCAATAAATGCCATATTGCATGTGAAGACACCTCACACCAGTGTATAGATATGTTGAAGGACACGTCAGGAAGCTCCTTCCTGAGGGTGCGTGAAGAAGATTGTGTAGGGTGTAACCTTTGTTCGATCGTATGCCCGGCCGATGGTGCAATCGATATGATCGAATTGACCAATGAATTACCGCCGATGACGTGGAATGAACGCCAAGCATACCTTGGGGGCATAGGAAATGAAAGTGTTGATTTCGTAAAATGATGGAGGGGAAGAATATGAAGAAAATCATCAAAAATGGGACGATTGCAACCGCTGCAGATACGTATCAAGCCGATATATTAATTGAAAATGAGAAGATAGCCATGATCGGCAAGGATCTGACCGCGGATGGTGCCGAGATCATTGATGCAAAAGGCGCTTATATTTTTCCGGGTGGCATCGATCCGCACACCCATCTCGATATGCCGTTTGGCGGCACGACAACAAAGGATGATTATGAAACGGGTACGATTGCTGCTGCCTATGGGGGAACGACGACAATCATTGATTTTTGCTTGACTGAAAAAGGGGCGCCGTTAAAGGAAGCGATAGATACATGGCACAAGAAAGCTACAGAAAAGGCCGCGATAGATTATGGTTTCCATTTAATGATCAGCGAAATTACTGATGAGGTTCTTGCTGAATTGCCGAGGATCATCGTGGATGAGGGGATTACTTCATTTAAGGTCTTCATGGCGTACAAGAATGTTTTTCAAGCTGATGATGCCACGCTATACCGCACTTTGTTGCAGGCGAAAGAGCTTGGTGCACTTGTGATGGTCCATGCTGAAAATGGCGATGTCATCGATTATCTTACGAAGCAGGCGCTTGAAAAAGGAAACACCGATCCGATTTATCATGCGCTAACAAGGCCTCCCGAGCTTGAGGGGGAAGCAACAGGACGGGCCGCAAAATTGACGGAGATGGCGAATGGACAGCTCTACGTCGTTCATGTCACCTGTGAAGAGGCGGTTGAAAAGATCACCGAGGCAAGAAATAAAGGCGTGGATATTTGGGGCGAGACTTGTCCGCAATATTTGGTCTTGGACCAGACTTACCTTGAAAAGCCGCATTTCGAAGGATCAAAATATGTGTGGTCTCCTCCATTAAGGGAGAAGAAAAATCAGGAAGTGTTATGGAATGCCTTGAAAATGGGTCAGCTGCAAACGATAGGTTCGGATCAATGTTCCTTTGATTTCAAAGGCCAGAAGGATTTAGGCAGAGAGGATTTTACGAAAATACCGAATGGCGGTCCCACGATTGAAGACCGCATGAGCATTCTTTTTTCCGAGGGGGTCATGAAAGGGCGCATCACCTTGAATCAATTCGTCGACGTGACTTCCACACGTGCGGCCAAGCTTTTTGGATTATTTCCGAAAAAAGGGACGATCGCAGTAGGGTCGGATGCCGATATTGTCATTTTTGATCCGGAGGTGGAAAGGACCATATCCGTCGATACGCATCATATGGCGGTCGATTATAATGCGTTTGAAGGCATGGAGGTTACCGGGGAACCGGTATCGGTCCTATCTAGAGGGGAGTTTGTCATTAAAGATAAACAGTTTGTCGGTGAGGCAGGAAAAGGGCAATTCCTGAAAAGGGAAAAATATAATGCGGAGTGGAAGCGTGCTGCCGGAAAAAAGCTGCCAGTTTGAGGCTTCGGTAAGATGAAGGCAAATGGATAGAGGGGGATTTTTCATGAGTGGGAAAAAAGATTATTTAAAGTCTCCCGATTTGCTGCCTATACCTCATAGTGAGAAAAACATAGGTGCAGCCGGATTTGGGTTCATTTGGGTGGGGATGGCAGTGGTTTTGGCAGCCTTCGCGATTGGAGGGAACGGTGTCCAAAGTTTATCGTTGGGCTGGGTCGTGCTTGCAACGGTCATCGCCTGTGTGGTTCTCGGTTTTTTGATGACCATGACAGGTGATATTGGAGTGGAGCATGGCATACCCTTCCCGGTCTATATGAGGGCTCCATTCGGAACGATCGGCACACATATCCCCTCGGTTGTGCGGGGATTTGTCGCTTCATGCTGGTTTGGCCTTAACACCTACTTTGGGGCTACTGCGATGAATGCAATTTTTGCAACCCTCTTTGATTTTGATAATTGGTTCATCTGTTTCCTCGTGTTTGCCGTATTACAATTGGTGAATACGGCAATGGGAATCAAGTCAATAGAAAGGTTTGCCGACTTGGCAGCACCCGTTATCATTTTGATTTCCGGCTGGATGTATTTTACACTTTCCGATCAAGCTATAGCCCAAGGCAGAGATGTATGGACCTGGATCGAAAGTCCGGCAACTGGCGGGGCAGCCGTCACGGCTTTCATGGTCATCATCATGGCGAATATGGGCTTTTGGGGGACGTTGACGGCCGATATGCCGACACTCTCCCGTTTTATAAAGGCACCGAAAAATGAAAAAAATTGGTTCAAGCGCAATAAAGGGCAAATCATCGGGAATATTATCACTTATCCCATCACACAGACGTTCATGGTCATTATCGGAGCTGTTTCTTATATGGCCGTTTCCAATTATGATCCTGTAGTTGCCATACAGGGATCGGCAAGCGGGATTGCACTCGGTGTCCTCTTGATCATGATCGTATTTGCTCAATGGTCGACGAATACAACAGCAAATGTCATTCCCGCAGCTACCATTTTTTCCAATGTCATGGGTCCAAGGATGCCATTTTGGGCGGGAGTTGTAGTAGCCGGGGTCATCGGGATAGTCGTTCAGCCATGGAGCCTATTCGGTATCATAATAGAGGTTTTATTGATCGTTGGTGGAATCCTCGCCTCCATTGTCGGTATTCTTGTAGCCGATTATTATTTCCTCCGCAAAAGGCGGGTTCACGTGGAAGATCTATATGAAGCAGATGGTCAATATAAATACTTGAATGGCGTGAACTGGGCAGGCATCATTTCTTGGGCGATCGGGGGAGTGGGTGCTGTGATTTTTTCCAATTATTCATTTATCATCGGTTTTGTACTTGGCGGTGCAAGCTATTATGTATTGGCTAAGTTTTGGTGGTTCAATAAATATGAACAAGCTGAAATCATGAATCCCAGTGATGAGTTATATTTAGGTATCTCGGTAGGTCGAGATTGGAAAATCAAAAACGACTTGGAAGCTGAAAAAGAAATGGTCATTACGGCTGCAACCGGCGGGGAGAACGTATAAACAGAGGGGGAAGGCAAATGTCCGAATATCAAGAGTATCGCTTGGAAAGGGAGCAAATCGATTTCTTGCTTGAAAGAGGATATCGAATCACCCGGGTTTCGGAAAATTTAAGCGGGGCATTTCTCGATTTTGAACTAATTGAGGGGACGAAGCAGGAATGGAAGCAGTTGAACATCAAAACCCCGGAAGGAAGAAAATACTTCTCTACATTGCTTTTCAGGAAGCTGAATTGAAAGTGAAATAGTAATCGGCCGGCCCATTCCTTGATGAATGGGTCCCTTTTCATGTATGGTTTTCAAAATGCGTAGTGATCTTGAAAGAAAGCTGCCAGACAGGAAGAAAGATAAGTTGAGTGTTGAAATGAAAAAATTCCGAATTCATGTAGAATTTTGACGTTAGATTTTCTGACAAGTACTGGAGATTTGAAGACTGTCCGTTTATAATAGGGTTTAAAGCAGTTTTATAAAAGGATGTGAATGGATGAATACGTCGATTACAATCGAGGAAATTCTCATGCGCAAGTATTTCGACCTGACGGATATAATCGCAGGCAGCAGTGGGATAAAGCGTCATGTGAAATGGGTCCACTGTATGGAAGTCACCCAAATCAGCCATTTGTTAAAAGGAAATGAATTGATTCTGACGACGGGCTTGGGTTGGAAAAATTGCGGTGACACATTTCTTGCCTATTTAAAGCAACTGATTGAATGCAACGCGGCTGGACTTTGTATAGAAATCGGCTCCAACATGATGACAGTGCCGCAAAGTGCCATCGATCTTGCAAATGAACAGCAATTCCCTATCATCCTATTTCACGAAGAAGTACCTTTTGTGGAAATCACGCAGGATATCCATGCCTTAATCATCAATAAACAATATGAGATGATCTCCAACTTAGAAAACTACTCCCAGCAGTTAAATAAAAATCTCCTCGAAATTGACCATTATGAACCAATTCTAAAATTTCTCCATAGTTATTTGAATGTACAGGTCATTCTGATCTTTAATGAAAGTGACATAGCCACCATTCCAAGAGCCAAGAAAAAAGTAACCTATCAAATGATAGCGGACTATTATGATGGAAAATCGAAACTGGACAAAACGATGCTTAAACAGGCGATTCAAGTGCTAGGTGAAAACTATGCAGAACTGTACATATACAGTGATGAAAGAGAGCTGACGGACTTTGATTCGCTTATTTTGGATAGAACGGCTACAGCGCTTGCACAGCACCTATTAAGGGAATTATATATAGAAGAGAAGAAAATGTCGGAAGAGAGTAAATGGCTGGCCAACTGGATCGGTGGGGAGTTTAGCGATGAAGCGATCAGGGAGAGGCTTTCCTATATCGATCCGAAGATGCAGTTGGAGGGTGGAATTGTATGCATTTGCAAACAGCACTCAAGGAATAATAAAAGTGCTGTCAGATTAGATGGAACCTACTTTAAGATCATGTTTAGGACAGTCTTTGAACAGTACGGATTTCAGGTTTTTCCCATGGATATACACCAGCACCTTGTGTTCATATTAGGCGATGGCCGTTCATCGGAAGATTGGAAAACAAGAGTGACAAGTGCGGTCGATCGCATGATGAAGATGGATATGGGCAGCCGGAATCGTTTGGGGCATGTTTCTGTTGGTTTTGGAAAGCATGTTCAAAGATTGAGTGAGATTTATAAAAGCTATGAAACGGCACGCGAAACCCTGCTGCTTCAGGATAGTTTACCAGAGGAGAGCAGGAGCATTTTTTATCAGGATTTACATATGCACCGCATGATATCACTCTTGAATAAGCATGGAAACCTGGAGGAGACGGTGCATGAGTTTTTAGGTCCTGTCATTGAATATGACAAGCAAAACAATGGAGAGCTAATGCCTACCCTGAAGACTTATCTGGCATGTAACGGATCTAAACAGGAAACTTCCAAACAACTATTCATTGTCAGGCAAACACTATATCATAGGCTCGAGAAGCTAGAGAAACTGCTAGGATCCGATTTCATGCGTTCAGATAAGCGACTAGGCCTTGAATTCATGATTTTTGCATTGGACTTCCTTCAATACAGCAGCCGGAACGTCAGCGGGAATTATGTGAATGAATATATGGGGAAGTAAAATATTGCGAAGGGTGTCCAAGAGACATCCTTTTTGGCATGAATGGAAAAGGTGAAATCATATACTGATGCATAAGGGGGGATGCTGACATCAAGATGGATTGTAGGGCAAGGGGATGTCAGCATCCTTTTTCAATATTCATCTTTTTTGGCGAGGCAATGATCACATTCCAAGAGATACGACTCAGCTTGCTCGGTGATGGGGGTGCCGCACTCCGTGCATTGTTTTGGTGGCAGGTTTCTGAAAAATTCCAAAGGGTTTTTAGTTTGCATGATGATTCCTCCTTGTGTATTAGTCTTCGCGTTTAGAAAGGCAGCGGTCACATTCCATTAAGTAGGATTCGGCGTGTTCAATGATGTGGTCACCACATTCGGGACAATGTTTTGCAGGGATATTGTTGAAAAATTCAATGGTTTTTTTCATTTGCATGACGATTTCCTCCTTTTGGACAATATAGTTTATTCCTCGCGCTTGGAAAGGCAGCGATCGCATTCTAACAAATAGGAATCTGAGTGTTCGACATGTGTTTCACCACATTCTGGGCAATGTGTAACGGAATCGACCGTACATGAATTGGCTTGTTTCGCTTGCATCTTTTGACCCTCCTTATAGTACAGTTATTGTAATTTGTTTGTTGTTATAATACAGTATATACCCGAATTTGGAAAATGTATAGGTATTTTACAGAAAATTTAAAATTTCTTTTAAGTAAACAAAGAAAACCCTTTAATGACAAGGGTTTACTGTGCACTATTTTTTCGTAATCCTTTCACGAAATCAAAGGATTACTTTTTTAAATGCAAAAATCAAAGCAGTGATGAATACAATTTAACCGTCTATATGGGGCTGTTACTGTAACAGTTGGGGGAAGGCAGATTGACTAATAGGCATGCTTTGGATGAAAGGGCTTCCTAGAGTGAAAAAATTAGTGACCAGAATAAATGCCATTGTGGTTTTAGTGATTCAGTAAAGAGGTAACTTGCTAATAGAAGTACATTAATGGGAGGTAGCATATGTCGAAAGTGATGATCATCATAAATCCATCTTCAGGTAAGGAAAAGGCAGGAAAGATTTTGCCAAATGCAGAAAAAGCACTGGAGGAGATATATGAGCAGGTGACTGTTCGTAAAACAAAAGGTGAGGGAGATGCAACGGATTTTGCTAAGGAAGCTTGTGCAAAAAGGTTCGATGCTGTCATTTCCATGGGTGGGGACGGAACGGTAAATGA
This sequence comes from Peribacillus muralis, assembly GCF_001645685.2. Classification (NCBI taxonomy): domain Bacteria; kingdom Bacillati; phylum Bacillota; class Bacilli; order Caryophanales; family Bacillaceae; genus Peribacillus; species Peribacillus muralis. Next base: position 193,216 of record NZ_CP017080.1, read on the forward strand.
GATAGTGAATGGGCTGGCGGAGCAAGAACATCGTCCCGACTTTGGAATCATCCCGCTTGGTACGGTAAACGATTTCGCCAGGTCTTTAGGTATCCCCCTAAGTCCCGAAGCAGCTATAGAGATCATAAAAGATAAGCAAATAAAAGAATCCGACATCGGAAAAATCAATGATCGTTACTTCATGAATGTTTTGGCGGTCGGATCGATCGCAGAGGCTACCTATAATGTATCCGTTGAACAAAAAACCCGCCTCGGCTCCTTTGCCTATTTCATTGAAGGAGCAAAGGCGATCATTAAGAAAAATCCATTTCCGTTAACGGTTGAACATGATCAAGGAAGATGGATCGGTAAAGCCCATTTAATGATTGCGACCATGACTAACTCTGTAGGCGGTTTCGAGCAACTTGCACCAGAAGCGGAAGTGAATGATGGTAAGCTGCACACCTTCATCATTAAAGACTTGTCGCTGCCCCTGCTCCTTAAGATCATCCCTAGTTTAATGAAAGGGGAAATCAAGCGGCATGATGAAGTTGAATATATTCAAACATCCAAACTTCATTTATCCACACCTGAGGACATAACAGTCAACATTGATGGCGATGAAGGCTTCCTCCTTCCCTTTCAGGCGAATGTATTGCATAAGCACCTTCGTCTCTTTGTCCCCGGAAAAGCATGAACTGAAAAAAAAGCCTGTCTGCCATATTGGATATTATCCACAACAAATCATGAGTGTCGGAAAAGCTGATTGGGCCAATGCTGCCTAATCAGCTTTTTCAGGGAGATAAAGGAGATAGCTTGTCGTCCTGTCGTACCTTATTTTGTCGTATGTACCCATTATATCGCCTGAGATTGAATGAATTCGTCCTGGCGCCGCAGTAAATCGTCCGAGATTGTGATAAATGGTCCTGGCGCCGCAGTAAATCGTCCCAGATTGGAATAAAACGTCCTGGCGCCGCAGTAAATCGTCCGAGATCGCAATAATTCGTCCTGGCACCGCAGTAAATCGTCCGAGATCGCAATAATTCGTCCTGGCACCCCAATAAATCGTCCCAAATCACCAATAATTCGTCCAACAAACTCATTCTCATTTAAACGTGCTGCATCCATTCCGCTTCAGCACGATAACGCTATGGGTGAACCCGGTTGGACAAACCGGATTTAGGTTATACGGATGCCGTCTCATGGCCTTGATTTTGATGATGGTCGATCAAGCAGGCAAAAGGCATCTTTATTCAGGGGGATTCTAGGCAAGAATAGTAATTGCATGAATGAATGGGTCTAAATATGTTACGCTTATATTTATGAAAATAGATAAGAGAGGAAGTTAGATGTTTGTATGGAGTTTTTTCTTATTATATTGGCCCTTCTAATATTAATTGGAATGTCCAATGTAATTAATCATTTTATACCTTTTATACCTGTACCATTAATTCAAATTGCTCTGGGAGTATTGCTGGAGGTCTTACCCTTTGGTATCCATGTCGAGTTGGAGACAGAGCTGTTTTTACTGTTGTTCATCGCACCCCTTCTATTCAATGATGGGAAGAACGTGCCGCGTACAGCGCTTTGGAAGCTGAGGGCGCCCATTCTCATGCTCGCATTGGGCCTCGTATTCTTGACGGTTTGGTCTGGGGGTTACTTAATTAACTGGTTGATTCCTTCGATTCCATTGCCGGCTGCATTCGCTTTAGCTGCGATTTTGTCCCCTACTGATGTAGTGGCGGTCAGCGCGATGGCAAGCCGTGTTAAGCTGCCGAAAAGCATTTTGCATCTTCTTGAAGGGGAAGGGCTAATGAATGATGCTTCGGGCCTTGTCGCTTTTAAATTCGCTGTTGCAGCTACAGTCACTGGTGTTTTCTCCCTGGTGGATGCAACGTTTAGTTTCATATGGATTGCGATTGGCGGTTTTGTAGGCGGTGCACTCATTTCCTTCATCATTATCAGACTGCGTGTGTTCCTTCGCCGCTTGGGGATGGAAGATGTTACGATGCACATGCTGATCCAAATCCTGACTCCTTTTATCATTTTCCTCGCTGTGGAGCACTTTCACCTTTCTGGTATTTTAGCGGTTGTCGCCGGGGGAATTGTCCATGCCATTGAGCGGGATCGGGAAATATCACCGACAGTGGAGCTACAGGTCGTTTCCAAAAGCACATGGTCCGTCATCTTGTATGTACTGAATGGACTTGTTTTCGTATTACTGGGCTTGCAAATCCCAAGTGTGGCACAGACCATATTCAAAGATCCAGCCTTCAATAACGGACAAGTGATCATTTATATCGTGATCATCACACTTTTCCTCTTCGCCTTACGATTCATTTGGCTATTGGCTGCCTGGTCGATCGGGTGGTTCTCGAAAAAAGCAGGCGCCCAAAAGCCAGATATGAAGGCGGCTGGAATCATCACCATTTCCGGAGTTCGTGGAGCGGTAACGTTAGCGGGTTCGTTCTCGATTCCATATGTACTGGCAGATGGAACTCCTTTTCCGGAGCGTTCGTTGATCATCTTCATTGCAGCAGGGGTCATCTTGCTGACCTTGGTTATCGCAAGTGTGTTCCTGCCGATCGTGGCACGGACGGACGAAGAGGAAGTCGTGGATAAACAGGCTGACAAATCGAAAGCAGCCGCAATCCACACACATCAAGCGGCAATCAAAGTTATAGAATCACAAATGACCGATGAAAACCGTGAAGCCGCGCTATCGATCATTTCAAGATACCGTACGAAAATCAATGCACTTTCCTATGTAGAACAGGAGAAAGAGCCAGCTGCATTAAGAGAAGAAGAAAAGGTTCTGCGCTTCAAGGCACTTGAGGCAGAACAACGATTCCTCGATAAGCTTATCAAGGATGAGAAAGTGGATAAAGAAACCGCGTTTATATGCAAGGAATATATCCAACGGATGGAGGGTGCGGTCACTAACCTGATGAAATTCCGCCTCTTAAGGTCTGTAACACTTTTCAAAAGAAGTATGCTGAGAATCTTCAAATTGTTTTTCCCTAATAAAAATGAAACGAGAAGATTCAATATCGAGCGGCTGGAAAAGGTCAGGGACCTTAAAGTCAGGATGTATAAAGCCGCGATTCAAGAAATACAAGCTGGCATCAATGCCGATAACCATGAAACGTCCTCGATGATCATTGAAGAATATAAAGTGCTGATTCTGAAATGCAAGCGGGAAAATAGAGGTCGGGTACCTAGTAAAATGGTGGAATATGAAAGGGAGCTATTTTATAAGGCGATCCAGGCAGAGCGTGATGAAGTGCAGGAGATGTTTGAAACACGACAAATATCGCGAGAAGTGGCCAATATCCTCCGTCATCAAATCAATCTGCGTGAAGCATTGACGATTAATGAAAACACACATTGAATAAGATGAAAGAAGCGCTGCCGATTTTCTCGGCGGTGCTTCTTCAGTATATGGTGTGGTCAACTTTATCGATTTCTCGATTTTTTGAATTCTGGAATGATTTCAAACCCTTCTTCACCATCCCTTTTTCTTACAATTAGTAACCGACAAAGCAAAACCGCGAAGCCATGTGAAAGGAAACCAGCTGCGAAGCGGATTCAAGGACCAGGGAGGAAGGCAGAAGCGGGCCGATCATGGAGTATCGGTTGAATCATTGGGGACGGAATAAGGATAAAAACCATATTGGGACTTTTTTCTTTGTCTAAATTGTTACATGCCTTCATAGGAAAATGGCCGATACGAACGGCCGTTTTTAATTTTTCGGGCCCATTATGGTACACTTTACTTAATGTAAATTTCGTTAATCGAGGTGTAGTCCTAAATGAAAACAGTCGTAGTAGTAGGTGGAGGCATCACCGGTCTGTCAACCATGTATCATTTACAGCAAGCAGTCAAATCGACCAGTCAATCCATACGATTAATCTTAATAGAGGGCAATGAAAAATTGGGCGGTAAAATCAGGACAGTCCATGACGGTCCATTCAAAATAGAGGCCGGGGCCGATTCCATTGTAACGAGGAAGCAGAATATAAAGCCGTTTCTCAAGGAGTTGGGGCTGGAGGATCAAGTGGTCTATAATGCGACGGGAAAATCATTCATCCATACGGATGGCATGCTAAAGAAAATCCCTGAAGATGCTTTATTCGGAATCCCGATGAGCCTCGAGTCTTTGGCGAACAGTGAACTGGTCTCTGCACAAGGCAAGGTCGATGCCTTAAAGGATTTCTATACAAAAAATGAGACGTTTACGAAAAATGACTCGATCGGCTTATTTCTTGAAAGCTTCTTAGGTAAGGAATTGGTGCAAAAACAGATTTCCCCTGTCCTATCCGGTGTGTATTCAGGTCGATTAAATGAATTGACCATTGCGAAGACCCTTCCAGAGATGCTTGATTATAAAAATGAATATGGCAGCATCATTCGCGGCCTCTCGGAAAATAAGCATAAATACCAAAGTAAGGGAAATAAAAAATTCCTTTCATTTAAAAACGGTCTTTCCACCCTGATCGATCGTATGGAGGAAAGCCTTGAGATGGTGGAAATCTTAAAAGGTGTCAAAGCGACAAAAATAAGCAAGGAAGGTGAAAGGTATATCATCTTCTTGGAAAATGGGGAAACGTTTGAAACGGATTTCATCGTCTTGAGTACGCCTCATACGGTTGCCAGGAAACTATTGGACGATCAAGAACTGGATCAAGACTTTGCTGGCTTGATCGATAGTTCGATGATCAGCATTTACCTTGGGTTCGATATACCGGACAGCAGGCTTCCTAATGATGGCACGGGCTTCATTGCGGGTGATAATAGTGACTTGATATGCAATGCCTGTACTTGGACGAGCCGGAAATGGGAACATACATCTGAAAACAGTCAACTTTTAGTAAGGCTTTTCTATAAAAGCTCAAGCGCTCACTATGAACGGTTACGCTCGCTTACAAAACATGAATTAATTGAAGTGGCCTTACAGGACATAAAAAATAGTTTGGGGATTTCCGGGACGCCGATTACGAGTGAAGTGACCAAATGGCATGAAAATATGCCGAACTACCATATGAAGCATCCTCAAATCGTTCAATCCTTGGAGGCGAAATTGGCAAACGATTATCCGAATGTTTTGCTTGCAGGCTGTTCATACAATGGTGTTGGAATACCGGACTGTATTGCGGATGGGGAAAAGAAAGCACAGGCGATTCATGCAAAGTTGTAAATGGAGGGCTGCCAGGATGGCAGGCCTTTTTTTTTGGACTGAATTTTCGATTGAAGTTTCTTATATTTCCTGTATAATGAAATTCGTTAAATTAAACTGAAAGTTTACTTATATCAAACTTTAATGACTGTAGGTTTACTATAAGTAAACCGATAGAGGGTAATACGATGCAAATTGGAAAGAAAATAAAGAACCTTCGCTTGAAAAAAGGTCTGACCCAAGAGGAATTGGGAGAAAGAACAGACCTAAGCAAAGGATATATTTCGCAATTGGAAAGAGATCTGAGTTCCCCTTCAATTGAAACTCTCTTTAATATTTTGGAAGTGCTTGGCTGTAAGCCGACGCAGTTCTTCGATGAAGAGGAACAGGTCCAAAAAGTGGTGTATGAAGAAGAAGCCCAAACATTTTTTATTGATGAAGAACGAGGGTATCAAATCCAGTGGCTCGTCCCCGAATCAAATGAGAAGGAAATGGAACCGATTCGCCTGATTTTACAGGAAAAAAGTGAATTCAAACAATTCGAGCCGTCCTTATCGGAAACATTCGGTTATGTTTTGAGCGGAAGAGTCATTGTAAAGCTTGGCACGCATACTTATTTGGCCCATTCCGGTGAATCGATATATTTCCATGCTGCTGACGAACATCAGATCATCAACGATTTTGAAGGTCCTTCCGAGTTACTGCTCGTCGTGACGCAATCATATTTATAGACTTTTAAACAAATGCAACAGTACGTTTAGGGTAAAGATAGATAAGTAAGGTATTGGAAAGAGGGGAGCAGCTATGGCAAACGAGAATATAATCCGCTTCGAGCAGGTTACGAAGCAATTTGATGATGATACGGTAGTTCTTGATAACGTGAGTTTTGAGATCGAGAGAGGGAAGTTTTATACGCTCCTGGGTCCTTCCGGCTGTGGGAAGACAACGATCCTCCGCTTGATTGCCGGTTTTACCGAAGCTTCCAAAGGCGATATTTACTTTGAAGGAAAAAAAATCAATAATGTACCAGCCAATAAAAGGCAAGTGAATACGGTTTTTCAAGATTATGCCTTATTTCCCCATTTGAATGTGTTTGAAAATGTGGCCTTCGGTTTGAGGATCAAAAAAATGAAAAACTCGGAAGTGGAAAAAAAGGTGAAGGAAGCTCTCAGTTTTGTCAATTTGGATGGCTATGAAAAACGGGAGATCAGGGAAATGTCCGGCGGGCAGCGGCAACGGGTCGCGATTGCCAGGGCGATTGTCAATGAACCAGAGGTCATCCTCCTGGATGAGCCGCTATCTGCCCTTGATTTGAAGCTGCGCACGGAAATGCAATATGAATTGCGTGAGCTGCAGCAGAGACTTGGAATCACGTTCATCTTCGTTACGCATGACCAAGAAGAAGCGTTGGCGATGTCTGACGAGATCTTTGTCCTTAACAAAGGGAAAATCCAGCAAAGCGGAACTCCTACGGATATTTATGATGAACCGCTGAATCGATTCGTTGCCGATTTCATTGGTGAATCGAATATCGTCAAAGGGAAAATGATCCAAGATTACCTGGTGGAATTCGTCGGAAGGCAGTTCGAATGTGTAGACCAGGGATTGAATGGTAATGAAGCGGTCGATATTGTCATTCGTCCGGAGGATTTAGAAATTACGTCCGTCGAGCGTGGTAAACTACAAGTCAAGGTCGACTCCCAGTTATTCCGCGGTGTTCATTATGAAATCAGCTGCTATGATCATGACGGAAATGAATGGCTTGTCCAATCAACCAAAAAGGCGACCGTTGGCGATGAAATAGGCCTTTACTTCGATCCGGAAGCAATTCACGTCATGCGATTGGGCGAAACGGAAGAAGAATTCGACAAGCGTCTGGAAGCGTATCATGATGAGGAAAGCCATGCGGAATAAACTATCGAAAAATATATTCTTCATACCTTATGTCTTATGGATCGCCCTATTCGTAATCGCACCGATCTTGTTGATCCTTTACTATTCCTTCTTTGATATCGAAGGGAATCTATCCTTTGTTAACTATCAGAAGTTCTTTACACCCGTCTATTTAAAAATGACGCTAAGCTCATTTTGGTATGCCTTCCTGATTACGGCCATATCACTTTTGGTCGCTTACCCGACCGCCCTGTTGTTAACGAAAACAAAGCACAAGCAGCTGTGGCTTTTATTGATCATCGTACCTTCCTGGATCAATTTACTCCTGAAAGCATATGCCTTCATTGGGATTTTTGGTACATATGGTGTGGCGAATGGTTTTCTCGAGGCAATCGGAATCGGCAGTCAGCAAATACTCTTTACGGATTTCAGCTTCATATTCGTTTCGGTTTATATCTTTATCCCATTCATGATCCTGCCGATATTCAATGCGCTGGATGAACTGAATCCAACCCTTTTGGATGCGGCCAATGACCTGGGTGCGTCCCGGTGGATGACGTTTCGCCGCGTCATTTTCCCATTGACGCTTGATGGTGTAAAGACTGGATGCCAAGTTGTCTTCATCCCTGCGCTTTCATTATTCATGCTGACAAGGTTGATTGCCGGCAACCGTGTCATCACGCTTGGTACGGCAATCGAACAGCATTTTCTCGTGACCCAGGATTGGGGAATGGGTTCGACAATTGCAGTGTTTTTGATTATTATCATGTTCCTGATTATGTTTGTAACGGGTAACCGAAAGCAGGGTGTGTAAAATGAGCAATAAATTATCGCCAGTATCAAAGGCTTTTCTCGTTTTGATTTTTCTCATACTCTATGCACCGATTTTCTTTTTAGTGTTTTATTCGTTTAACAGCGGTGGAACGATGTATGACTTCAAAGGATTCACGATGGAGTGGTACAAGGAGCTGTTCAAAGATACCAGGTTGCTGATCATCGTATTGAACACGCTTGTCATTGCTTTGTTATCTGCACTTATCGCCACGATCATAGGGGTGATTGGCGCGATCGGAATTCGTTCGTTTACGAGCAGCAAGGCAAGGAATACGGTATTGTCACTGAATAACGTATTGATTGTCAGTCCGGATGTGATAATCGGTGCTTCCTTCCTGATCCTTTTCACGATGGCTGGAATCAAGCTTGGATTCTACTCGGTACTGCTGTCGCACATCGCCTTCAGCATCCCGATCGTTGTGCTGCTGGTCCTGCCGAAGCTTCAGGAAATGAGCCCAACCTTGATCGATGCGGCCCGTGATTTAGGGGCAAGCCGGTGGGATGTATTGACGAAGGTCGTCCTACCGTATATTTTGCCAGGTATCTTTGCGGGATTCTTCATGGCACTCACTTATTCACTTGATGATTTTGCGGTGACGTTTTTCGTGACCGGTAATGGATTTTCCACTCTTTCCGTGGAAATCTATTCATTGGCACGCCGTGGGATTTCATTGAATATCAATGCGCTATCAACTCTGCTGTTTGTCGTGACATTGCTGCTGGTCATCGTTTATTACTTCATCACCCAGCGTGTTAAGCAGACGGGAATGGGAGGGAAACGATGAAAAAGCTTATCCAATTGTTTTTAGTCATTGCCCTTGTATCCGCTTTGCTATTATATGCGATATCGAGATTGAATTCTTCGCAAGGTTTTACGAGCAGCAATACACTTACCATTTATAATTGGGGAGACTACATCGATAAGGACCTAATCGACCGTTTTGAAGAGGAAACGGGCATCAAGGTCATTTATGAGACGTTCGATTCCAATGAGGCGATGATGACAAAAATCGAACAGGGCGGCACGACTTATGATATTGCCATCCCGTCTGAATATATGATTGATAAAATGAGACAGGAAGACTTATTGGTTCCCTTGGATCATTCCAAGCTTCCGAATTTGAAAAATATAGACGAACGATTCATCGATCTGCCATTCGACCCGGGAAATAAATATTCTGTCCCTTATTTCTGGGGGACCGTTGGGATTGTTTATAATTCCAAGATGCTCGGCGGCAAAAAGATAACGGCCTGGGAAGATCTATGGGATAAGGATTTGAAAAATGAAATCCTCTTGACGGATGGAGCCAGGGAGGTCATGGGCATGGGGCTGAATTCTTTGAACTATTCATTGAATGATACAGATGAAGCTCACCTTCAAGAAGCCAAGTCCAAGCTCGATGGGCTCACCCCTAACATCAAAGCGATCGTTGGTGATGAAAGCCGCATGCTATTGGAGGCCCAGGAGGCGGCGATTGGCCTTGTATGGTCGGGAGTGGCTTCCGAGATCATGGCTGAAAATGAAGACCTTGAATACGTGGTTCCAGAAGAGGGATCAAATCTTTGGTTTGATAATATGGTCATACCGAGAACGACCAAAAATGTCGATGCTGCCCACCAGTTCATCAACTTCATGCTAGATCCTGAAGTGGCGGCACAAAATGCTGAATATGTAAGCTATTCGACACCTAATAAAGAAGCTTTGAAATATATGCCAGAAGAAGTGGTGAAAGATGAACGTTTCTATCCATCACCAGAACTGACAGAGAAGCTTGAAGTGTATGAAAACCTTGGGAAGAAAAACTTGGCACGCTACAATGAACTCTTCCTGGAATTCAAAATGCATCGTAAATAACAAATGAAAAAGCATGGTGTAATGGAGAAATGCCGTTACACCATGCTTTTTATCGTATGCAAACGGGGAAAATCCGAAAGGCACAAAAATATTAGTGGGAAGATAAGTATGGTAGTATAATGACTGGTTGGTTCATAAAGCTGTGGGCAGTGTATCTTAAGGATTAATTAATATTTAAATATTATCATTATAGAAAAATTAAGGGAGAGTATTCATGAAACTATTTAGAAGCACGAAGGCATATGTTTGGGCAGGATCGATTCTAATCATTGCCGGTATCATGGCATTTGCGATGGTATCGTCGATGGGCAAGACAGTGGCGAGCATCGATGGTGAGAAAATCAATGAGGATGAGCTGCATGATGCGCTTGTTGCAGGATATGGAGCAGATACATTAGACCTTTTGATCACGAATAAGTTGGTCGAACTGGAAGCGAAAAAAGCGGGCATTAAAATAAAGGATGCGGAAATCCAGAAGGAAATCGATAATATGGTTGCATCCTATGGCGATGAGGCATCGTTCAAAGAGCAGTTGGAAGCGGGCGGATCTTCCATGGAAGCCTTGAAAAAGGACGTCGTTGTTTATCTGCAAACGAGAAAGCTGGTCGAACCGAGAATTACCGTAACTGATGATGAAATCAGCACCTATTTCGAAGACAATAAAGATACATTCGCTCAAGCGGAGCAAGTCGAGGCTAGCCATATATTAGTCGAAGACGAAAAAACGGCAAAAAAAGTCGCAAAACAAATTGCAGATGGCGCCGACTTTGCTAAATTGGCAGCCGAATATTCTACTGATACGCAAACGGCAAATGAAGGCGGCAGCTTAGGATACTTTGGGAAAGGTGATATGGTCGGCGAATTTGAGGATGTTGCCTTCGATCTTGATATAGACAAAGTCAGCGAACCGGTCAAAACCGAATATGGGTATCATATCATTAAAGTAACTGGAAAAAAGGAAGCAAAAAAAGCGAGTTTGGAAGACAGTAAAGATGCAATTAAAGAAACGCTTATCTCTGAGCGATTACAAGAGGAATATCCCGCTTGGTTGGCTGAAGTGAAAAAAGATCATGAAATCACGAATGCCTTGACGGATACTGAATGAGCTTGTATGAATAATAAACGGTTATAATGAAAAGGTTTCGGAATGCTACCATCCCGAAACCTTATTTTTTTTATTCGGTCCATCGCGAGTCCAAGGGAGATCCTGCATGTGCTGTGGCACCGGGAAGGCTCTCAGGGCCACCCTTGGATAAAGCGAGTAAAGTGGAATGAAACGGTCAAATATAAACGCACTAAAAAGCTGCAAACAAACTCCCTTATTACCGAGCTTGTCTGCAGCGTGAAGGGCTGAGGTCTTTCATCAGCCATTTTATTATTAGAAGTTCGATGAAATTGATTTTTGATTGGATAATTCCGATTTCGTTACGATTTCATCACTCTCTTTTTCACCTTTTTTATTGGATTTTGTTGATTGAGATGGCGTTTCTTTCAGCTGTTTACCGGCAACGACCACTTTTGAGCTGATGTCTTTCAATTCGCTTGTGGCTTCCTTGGCTGTTCCAAGGGCATCAGTCGAGATATCCTTAACTTCGGAAACTTTACCCACCACGTCATCATTGACCGTTTCATATAAGGCCTCAACATCATGGATGGCCTCTTTGATCGTCTCGGTAGCCCCTTTGACACCTGATACCACTTGTTCCTTCATTTCTCCGGGATTTTCCTTAACCTGTTCAATCATATTTTTGGAGTTATTTTTTATAAGGATGGCAGAACGCTTCACTTTATTCCTTGTAGTGGAGTCAAGCAAGGTCAAAGCGCCGCCAACAAGTCCTCCAATAAGAATGCCTTTTAACAGTTTGCTATTCGATTGAGTATCGATCGTCGATTGAGTCATTAGTATTTCCTCCTTAAGAATAGTAGATTGTTTGCTTACTTTGGGTTTTCCCAAATTTACCATAAGTTAAACTGGAAAAAATAAACTGTCATAGGATTGACATAATAAATAAAATGGTAGTAAGCTACATATAGTTAAGTTGTTGAACTAATTTCGAGAGGTGAAATGATGACGAATGAAAAAATTTCTTCTTTGATAGACCGGTATATGAAGGTTTCCTTTTATGTCAACAAGATGGGGGAGTTGTTGATCAAGGATCAAATATGTGATGTGCTGACGAATGAGCAATACTACACGTTACGGTTCATTGAACAACAACGATTATGCACTTCTACGGAAATCAGCGAGGCCTTTTATATAAATAAGAGCGCCGTCACCTCCAATATCAACAGGCTTGAAGGCAAAGGGCTGATTGAGCGGGAGCAGGACCAACATGACCGGAGGGTCTTTCACTTGAAGCTTTCAAATGAAGGAGCGGCATTGTTGCATAAAACGGAACATAAGATTCATAAATTGGTCGAAGGCATCATGACGAACTTCGAATATGAAGAGATTGTTAAATTCCTGGATACATATGAGAAGCTCTCGCAAATTTTCATAGAAATGAAAAATCGGGAACTGGAGGAACTGTAAATGAGAGGGATAATAAAGGCAAGGTGGTTAGTTTTAATCATCTGGGTGGCCATTACAGCTGGTTTAATGTTTTCGGCTCCGAATATTGCAAACCTTGTTCGGGATAAAGGCCAGCTTGATGTTCCGGCAGAGTATTCCTCCGGGAAAGCCAATGAACTCATGAAAGAGCTCCAAGATGATGATGAGTCCCAGGTAGCTCTCGTATTTCATGGCGATAAGAAGCTGACATCTTCGGAACTGAAGGAAATCAAGCTCGCCATCGAAAAGCTTGAAAAGGATAAATCCAAGCTTGGCATCACGGAAATCATGACTCATTTTAAAGAGGACTCGCTAAAGGATCAGTTGGTTTCCAAGGATGGTTCAACGATCTTGGCATCCATCACGATGGCCTTGGGGGACAGGGAAGCCAAGGATGTGATCGATGCTCTTTATAAGGAACTGGAACAGGTGGATATCGAGCATTATTACACTAGCAGCTGGATGATCGATGAAGATCTTAATACCAATTCCCAAGAGGGGCTGAAAAAAACCGAAGGCATTACGGTCGTTTTCATTTTGGCTGTATTGCTGATCGTCTTCCGCTCAGTGGTGACACCGATCATTCCGTTAATCACCGTAGGCTTTACGTATTTATGTTCACAATCCATCGTTTCATTCTTGGTCGATCGATGGGACTTTCCAATTTCATCTTACACACAAATATTCCTTGTCTGCATTTTATTTGGAATCGGCACCGATTATTGCATTTTGTTGCTTAGTCGGTTCAAGGAGGAGTTGTCTGCCCAGGAGTCATTGGTCGAGGCTATCGTGGAGACATATCGAACGGCAGGAAAGACGGTTTTCTTCAGCGGGCTGACCGTAATGATTGGCTTTGCGGCAATCGGTTTCTCTACTTTTAAGCTGTATCAATCTGCTGCAGCCGTCGCGATCGGGGTATTCATATTGCTGCTTGCCCTTTATACGATCGTTCCATTTTTCATGGCGGTTTTAGGCAAAAGGTTATTTTGGCCTGCAAAAGGGAAGCTTGCGCATAGTGAAAGTAAGTTATGGGGGATTCTTGGGAATTTTTCTTTGAATCGTCCCGTATTGGCGTTAGTGATCGTTGCAATCATTTGCGTGCCATTTTTGTTCGTATATGATGGGGACATTTCCTATAACTCCCTAGAGGAAGCAGGCGATGATGTTCCTTCGATCATGGCATTTAACATCATTTCCGACGAATTCGGACCGGGACAGTCGATGCCAACACAAATCGTCATAAAAAATGACGAACGGATGGACTCGGAGGATTATGTCGCGCTCGCAGAGAAAATCGGTCAGGAAGTAGCCAAGGTCGATCAAGTCGATTTAGTGCGATCCATGACCCGCCCGGCAGGAGAGCCCATTAAGGACCTATTTGTCTCCAATCAAGCTGAAACGCTGGAAAAAGGCATCGGGGAAGGTAATGACGGGATCAAAGAAATCAGTGACGGGTTAAAAACGGCAGGCAATGAGCTCTCCGATTCAGGACCGCGCTTGAAGCAAGCGACGGACGGGATAGGGGGACTCATTTCCGGCACTGATGAGTTAAAGAGCGGTGTAGGTCAGGTGGAGAAAGCATTAACGAGCATTGAAGCGGGAATGCGTGACGGGTCTTCCGGAACAGCTGATATAAAAGCCGGGCTGAATGAAGTGAAGGCCAACTTGGAGAAGCTGGCTGCCGGAAGCGAAAAGCTTCTCGGGGGCTATCGGCAATCCGCTAATGGCCTGACTGAGCTGACGAATGGTTATAAACAGATTCAAACGAATTTGACGTCTGTGTCTCAAAGTCTGGCTGGTTTAAATCCTTCCTTCGAGCAAGTGGAAGGGGCACATCCTGAATTACAGGCAGATGCCTCTTATCAAAAAATCAAGCAAACCGTACAAGGGGCGCAGAGTGGCTTGGATCCCATGGCAGCAGGACTTTCCGAGCTCAATCGGAATCTTGGCGCAGTGTCAGGTGGTTTGAATGCGGCAAACAAAAATATGGCAGGAATCGTAAACGGGCAGAATGCTCTAGGGAGCGGGCTGAACCGATTGATTTCAGGTGTGGATGACTTACAAAAAGGTCTAAGCACGATGGCCAATGGTCAGGGTGAAGTCATTAATAATTTGTCACAATTCAAAGGCGGGCTAACTAACCTCAACAATGGGCAGCAAGAACTCCTGAATGGTTTTTCAAGCCTTGGCGGGCAGCTTACCGATTTGGAAGATGGTTTGAATCAAAGCGCAGATGGCCTGAATGAAGTGCATGATGGATTATCGTCTGCACAAGGATATTTATCCGGGTTGGCAAAAACGGATAAAACGGTAACAGGCATGTACATTCCAAAGGAAGTAGTGGAAAGCAAAGAATTTGGTGAAGCATTGAACGCGTACTTATCCGAGGATGGTAAAGTGATGACAATGGATGTGGTCTTCAAGGAGAATCCATATTCCAATGAAGCGATCGAGCAAATCGACTCGCTCGAGGAAACGGTAGAAAGGGTCACAAAAGGTACAAAGCTTGAAAATGCGCAGGTGGCAATAGGGGGAATCACAAGTACCCATCATGACTTGAGCATAATGTCCGAGGCTGATTTTTCACGCACTGTCATTCTGATGCTATCGGGGATTGCAATCATTCTCTTTTTCATGCTGCGTTCCCTGGTGATGCCGATTTACCTGATTGTGTCGCTCGTTTTGACATATTATACAGCTGCAGCGATAACAGAATTGATTTTTGTGAATATTCTTGGTTATGCAGGCATCGGCTGGGCGGTACCTTTCTTTGCCTTCGTCATCCTGATCGCCCTGGGCATTGACTATAGCATTTTCTTGATGGATCGTTTTAATGAAATGAAAGATAAACCGGTGAAGGAAGCGATGCGGCTGTCAATGAGTAAAATGGGGACAGTGATCATCTCTGCGGCTGTCATTCTTGGCGGGACGTTTGCTGCCATGATGCCTGCGGGAGTTTTATCACTCTTGGAAATTGCCACATTAATTTTGGTCGGGCTTGGCTTATATGCGTTCGTCATCTTGCCGCTGTTCATTCCGGTAATGGTTGCAACGTTTGGAAACGCGAATTGGTGGCCATTTTTGAAAAACAAGGAATGAACGTAATGTAAAGAAGATACCCATTCGGATGTTTAGCAAGCAGAAAAAAATAGTGAACGGCCGGAAAAAGTGCGTAAAAGGACGAAAAAACTGCATGAATGGCCGGAAAAAGTGCGTAAAAGGACGAAAAAACTGCATGAATGGCCGGAAAAAGCGCGTCAAAGGACGAAAAAACTGCGTGAACGGCCGGAAAACTGCATGAACGGCCGAAATTGGCTACAAGTAAGAAGGCATCCAATAGGATGCCTTCTTTAACTATGTATTTCATTTCATAATTGGGGAATTCTTGTTTTATATTTCGCGATGAGTTGTTGATTGTGTTCATCGGCCCCTTCGATATTGCTGCTTAGGAATACTGGGGGGGTCACTCCTGATTCAATGATCGTTTCAATGACTTCTGTGAAGATCATGTTTAGGAGGACGGCGCCGGTTACGGTCGATCCAGATCCAAATGTAATATTGTTCGATTTCAGCAAAGTATCGCCTTTGGAAATATGGTTATCTATGACTAAATCCACAACATCATGGAGATAAAGCTTTTGTTTATGCCTGGATGGACAACTCGCTGCATACTCGGGAGAGGTCAATCCTATGATAAAGGCGCCTTTTTCCTTGGCGATTATAGCGACATCGATCGGGACGGGATTGACACCTGAGGATGAAATGACGATGCAAACATCACCAGGACGAATATCTTCACCCTGCATGAATTTTTCTGATAAATCATTTTGCCGTTCAAGTTGCGATGATCTTGATGCCCCTTTGAAAAGCATTAAATCTTCAACGAATATCGGCCGGATGGCAGCCAATCCGCCTGCCCTGTAGAATACCTCTTCCGTCAAAATGTGGGAATGTCCACTTCCGAATAAATGGACGATTCCGTCAGACATGATGCAAGTTGATATTCTTTCCACAGCTTCATTCATTGCTTGCTTTTCCTTTTCTACAACAGTGGAAAGTAGAGCCTGCACTTCTTTGAAATATGAGTTCATTATGTGACACCCTCCATTGGTTATAGTGATGAATGGTCCTATTTGAAATCAGCAAAAACGATCGAGGTTATCTGGTAATGGTGATGGTAAACTTATATCTGTCCGCCCGATATGCTGATTTAACAAATTCAAGTGGAGTTCCATCGATCAGGTACGTGTTCCTTTGAATGAATAATATGGGTGAGTGTTTGGGAATTGCCAAATGGGCGATTTCCAAATCGGAAGCTATCGATGATTCCAACGTTTGTGTGGCATAATCTATTTTAAGTTTAACGTAATTCTCGACATATTGGTAAAGCGAAAGGTTAATGATTTCTTCCGTTAACCCTTTGATTAGATTAGCGGACATGTACACCGTTTCGAGTGCCATTGGGACATCATCGGCCAAGCGAATCCGTTTGATTTCATAAACGGGTGCATAAAGGGAAATATTCAATTCATTGGCGATTTTCTTATTAGCCGGAATGATTTCGAAGCTCAGCAGCCTGCTGCTCGGGTTCAGGCCCCTTGCCTTCATATCCTCTGTAAAGCTGGTCAGCCCATTAAGCTGCTGCTCCAGCTTCTTATCGGCGACAAAGGTACCCCTGCCTTTTTGTCGGTATAGATATCCATCATTAACCAAATTATTTATCGCCTGCCGCACGGTCATCCGGCTGATTTCGAATTGCTCGGCATATTCACGTTCGGATGGCAGGGCACTGTGCGCTTGGAACTCACCGTTTTCTATTTGTTTTTTTATTTGTTCTTCGATTTGAAAATAAATCGGAAGAGGTGAGTTTTTATCAATCATCGATTTTCGCTCCTTTTAGGGCATTACCACGCCTGATAACGCTTTTTGGTCTGCGATAATTGTAACATTATTATGTTTTTTTAGGATAGAGGCAGGGAATTCCTCAGTAATTTCACCATCGATCAGCCTCTTCAACGTTTCGGCTTTTTCTTCACCTGATATCAGCAGGAGGATTTGCTTGCTTTTCATGATTGTGGAAATCCCCATCGTCATTGCATGTGTGGGAACATCATCGATGGAATCGAAATAACGGGCATTCGCTTGCCGTGTTGAGTCTTCAAGTGTCACTACATGCGTACCGGACGTGAAAGAAGTTCCAGGCTCATTGAAACCGATATGTCCATTTTGCCCAATACCAAGTATTTGGAGGTCAATCCCGCCCAAGGAATCGATCCTTTCGTCATACCGCTTGCACTCTTCGTCGGTATTCTCCGGTGTGCCATTTGGAACGAAGGTACGTTCTTTATTGATATCAATATGATTGAACAGGGAATCATTCATATAAAAATGATAACTGTTCGGATCGTTTGGTTTTAAGCCGATATACTCATCAAGGTTAAAGGATGTTACTTGCTCATAAGAAGTATGATTACGAGCATGGTCTTCGATCAAGCTATCGTACATCCCTTTAGGTGTACCGCCCGTTGCCAGGCCGAGAATGATTTCTGGATTGCCTTTAACCTTTCCGATTACTATTTCTGCTGCCGTCCTGCTCATTTCTGTGTAGTCATTCACACTAATGATATTCATTATACATTCTCCTTTTTATAAGCTATTTTCCCTCTGCAGAACGTCATTTCAACGTCCAAATCTTTGTTTAAGATGACAAGGTCTGCATCTTTTCCAACACGGATGCTGCCTTTCTTATCAAATATCCGAAGCTGCTTGGCGGGATTTTCTGCCGTCATTTTTATAATGTCAGTCATGGAGCAACCTGTATATTGCATTGTATTCTTAATGGCATCGTTCATTTTCAATATACTGCCGGCCAGTGTCCCATCTGGAAGCGTTGCTTTCGTTTCGTCAACATACACATCTTGGCCGCCCAAGTCGTAGGTGCCTTTTTCAAGCCATTTGGCACGAAGCGAGTCGGTGATCAGGATCATGCGATTGCTGGTAATTTGATCAAATGCCAACTTCACCATCTCAGGCCTGCAATGTATGCCGTCCGTGATAAGTTCCACGAATAACTCGTCACGAAGGTAAGCGGCGCCCAATACGCCAGGCTCACGGTGATGGAGCCCCCTCATCCCGTTATATAGATGTGTCACATGTGTAGTCCCTGCTTCAATTGCTTCACTTATTTGGTCATATGTCGCATCGGAATGTCCAATGGAGGCTACGACGCCTGTTTCCTTTAAGTGTCGAGCAAGCTCCAATCCGTTTGGTTGTTCAGGTGCAAGCGTTACAAGCTTGATATGGTTTTGGGCAAGCAACTGCCACCGCTTGAAGAGCGAGACATCGGGATCGACGATGAAATCTTCAGGCTGTGCCCCTTTCCGGGCTGGTGAAATGAAGGGACCTTCCAAATGTATCCCGACTATTTCAGCATGATCATCGTTTTGCTCGTCAATATACGTACCCGCGTTAAGCAGTGCGGATTCGATGGCATCCGCCGATTGCGTCATCGTGGTTGCCAGAAAGCTGGTTGTCCCTTCTTTTGGAAGAGTCTTTGCCATCGTCGTCAATGCCTCATATGTGGCATCCATGGCATCGGCTTTGGCCGCGCCGTGGATATGAACATCAATGGCACCGGGAATAACCTGGTATTCTGATGAAAGCGTAATGACCTCGGCACCCTCATCATGCTTACATTGGCTGGCGGGGCCCACTTCGGCAATTTGCCCGTCCACGATTTTAATGTACCCATCTTTGTATGTTTCCTTTTCGCTATGAACCATTAGATTATTAATAATGAATGTTTTCATACATAATCTCCTTTATGAAAGTGAAACGTAATGAAAGAGTCACGAATTGGTCTCACATATTTTGCTCTAATTTTATCGCTTTTATCAAAAGTTGTCTAGACCAGTTGATGTATATAAGAATAATAAATGGGAACTTTGCGTTATTTTTGAAGTATATAAGTTATTTTTCGAAAAAATTGGTATAGACATCTATATATTTTCTATGCTAGTATATCCAATGAAAAGATATTATTTTGGTAAAATGAAAACGCTTAATACAACTTTTTGTTGATCAAAGATAGGTATAAGGGAGATGAGTTAGATGTTAGGTTTTTTACAAAAGATTGGGAAAGCTTTAATGCTTCCGATTGCCGTTTTACCAGCAGCGGCTATATTGCTTCGTTTAGGGCAACCGGATTTACTGGATATTGCCTTTATGGCAGCTGCGGGAAAAGCGATATTTGATAATCTTGCCTTACTATTCGCTTTAGGAATCGCAATTGGGTTATCTAAAGACGGCAGCGGTGCCGCGGCATTGGCCGGACTTGTTGGTTATTTTGTTTTGACGAATGGAACGCAAGCGATCAATAAAGATATCGATATGGCCGTTTTAGGCGGAATCATATCAGGTATAGTGGCTGCTCTTCTATATAATAGATTCTCTGATATAAGGCTTCCCGAATGGTTGGGGTTCTTCTCAGGGAAACGATTCGTCCCGATCATCACATCGCTGGCGATGATCATACTTGCCGGGATATTCGGCATTGTATGGCCGCCGATTCAAGATGGTATCAATAATATTGGTGACTGGATCACAGGGGCAGGAGCACTTGGTGCTGGCGTATTCGGCGTATTGAATCGCTTATTGCTTCCTGTTGGCCTGCATCATGTTTTGAATAGCATGGTTTGGTTCGTTTTTGGTGAATTTAATGGTGCAACCGGTGATATAAACCGTTTCTTCGCTGGAGATCCAACTGCCGGACCTTTCATGACGGGATTCTTCCCAATCATGATGTTCGGACTGCCAGCAGCCGCTTTGGCGATGATTGCTGCTGCCAAGAAAGAGAAGCGTAAATTGGTAACAGGGATGCTTGTCGGATTGGCCTTCACATCTTTCTTAACAGGGATTACTGAACCGATCGAATTCCTGTTCATGTTCATCGCTCCAGTATTATATGTCATCCATGCGCTATTAACAGGGGTCTCCTTGGCACTGGCCGTCATGCTGGATATCCATCATGGATTCGGATTCTCGGCAGGGGCGATCGATTATGTCCTGAACTTCGGTATTGCACAAAAACCATTATGGTTAATACCGATCGGCTTAGTGTACGCGGCCGTGTACTTCGTGATATTCTATTTCGTCATCAAAATCATGGATTTGAAAACACCGGGCCGTGAAGATGATGAGGAAGAAGCAGAAGAAGAAACATTTGTGAAAACAGGAGATAAATATACCGATATGGGATCACTTTTCATTCAAGATCTTGGCGGTGAAGAAAACATAAAAGTAATCGATAACTGTGCAACACGCTTACGTCTGGAAGTTGCCGATTCAGCAAATGTAAATGAAGCGGCATTAAAAAGGCACGGTGCACGCGGTGTCATGAAGTTAAATAAATCAAGTGTACAAGTCATTGTCGGTACGAATGTCGAGTTCGTTGCCAATGCAATGAAACAACTTGTCAAAAACGGCGTCACTCCAAGCCAGGTGAAAATGGCTCCAACGGCACAGGCGGAAGAGGATAAAAGCGCAGGAAACCAAGCTTTAGGCGCAAATGATTTTGTCCTTCCAATTGAAGGGACCGTGTTACCGATCGAAGAAGTTCCGGATCAAGTGTTCGCGATGAAAATGATGGGTGACGGCTTTGCGATCGAGCCAGCCAATGGAAAACTAGTATCCCCAATCGATGGGGAAGTGCTCAGTATCTTCCCGACCAATCATGCATTGGGCTTGAAAATGGATAACGGTTTGGAAATTCTGATTCATGTGGGCTTGGATACGGTTAAATTAAATGGAGAAGGCTTTACACCTCTTGTGAAGGAAGGCCAAAGGATAACAAAGGGAACTCCGCTTTTGGATATCGATCTTGAATTCGTAAAACGGAATGCACCGTCTACCGTCACACCTATCATCTTCACTAATTTATCCGAAGGAACGGCTGTGAAATTGCAAAAGTCGGGATCTCAGAAACATAATACACCAGACATCATCCGCTTGGAAAAGCATTGATGGTTGGACATGAAAAAAGGCGGTCGACGATGTCGACTGCCTTTTTTATGGTTAATTGGATAAAACGGCTTCTTTAAATGTTTCCTGCGTTTCTTGCTGTGAAAGATTGTCATACCCGAAACAAACAGGGGCGCCATTGGCAGGATCGATCATGACCCTTGCATCAATCCGAAACACTTCTTCGAGAACGGCAGGTGTAATGATTTCTGCAGGCGACCCGATTTTAATGATTTCTCCTTCTTTCATCGTGATGATTTCATGTGAAAACCGGGACGCGTGGTTAATATCATGCAAGACCATGACAGTCGTTATTTTTTGTTCTTTATTAAGCTTTTCAACGATTTGCAGAACCTCTAGTTGATGGGCCATATCAAGGTAGGTGGTCGGCTCATCCAATAACAAAATCTCCGTTTTCTGTGCCAAAGCCATTGCCAGCCATACCTTTTGTCTTTGACCGCCGGATAAATTGGCGATTTGCCGGTTTCGGAATGATAGGGTCTTGGTAATATCCATGGCCCATTCAATCGTTTCTTTATCTTCCTTCGTCAGTTTATTTACATTATTACGGTGTGGATACCTGCCATAGGAAATGAGTTCTTCCACCATCAGTTGGGCAGGAGCGACCGGGTTTTGGGGGAGCAATGCCAGCTGCTTGGCAATCTCCTTTGTGTGGATTTTATGTAAATCCTGTCCTTGTAAAAAGACGCTTCCGCTTTTTTGTTTTAAAATCCGGCCTATTGTTTTCAATAAAGTGGACTTACCGCAGCCATTTGGTCCGATGATGGTTGTGACCAGGCCTTCTTTTATTTCCAAATTCAAGTCTTTGAATACCGTGAATTTCTCGTAATTCGTTTCTAAATTTTCCATACGGAGAATACTCACTGCTCATCTCTCCTTCTATGCTTTAGCTTTTATTAGTAAATAAAGAAAATACGGGACACCAATGATGGAGATGACGATCCCGACTGGCAATTCTGCCGGTGCAAAAACAGTTTTTGCAATGAAGTCGGATGCGATTACCAGAAGTGCGCCGATTGCCCCGGATACCGGGATCACCTGATTATGATGGATCCCTACAAGATGCTTTGCGATGTGGGGAGCCATTAAACCGACGAAACCGATATTCCCGGAAACGGAAACGGAGGCACCCACCAATCCAATGCTGCATAGTAAAAGGATGATCGTTTCCTTTTCTACGGAAATCCCCAAACTTTTAACACTCGATTCTTCGAGCTGATACAAATCAAGTAAATAAGCTTTTTTCTTAATGATCGGAATCAGGATTATCATCCATGGTAACATGGATGCGATGTATTTCCAGTTCGCATCATATATCGTTCCTGAGAGCCAAACCGTTGCCATTTCAAAATCGGTCGATTTCATTTTTAATGACAAATATAAGGAAAGGGCACCGAAAGCGGAGCCTATAGCGATTCCGGTCAGTAAAAGGCGGCTCATGTCCAGGGACCCATTCTTCCAAGAGAATATGAAAATCAACAGTGCTGCCAAAAGACCTCCCACCAAACCGAACAACGGCAAACTCATGATGGAGAACCAGTCAGAGCCACTGGTTTGACCTTGATAGAAAAACATGAATATGACAATGGCTGTCCCGGCGCCGGCATTGATGCCGAGAATGCCGGAATCGGCCAAGCCATTTTTCGTAACCCCTTGAATGACAGTACCTGCAATTCCTAAGCTTACTCCCACCAAGCCGGCGATCACGATGCGGGGGAGCCTGAAATCAAAGATGACCAAATCATGATCGGGCACTGGATTCACCCTGAATAAGGTCTGAAGGACAGCCTTGACGGTCATGTCGAATGTACCGGATATCAAGCTGAAATAGCTGGTAACAACGATTAAACAGGAAATGATGGTCATCGTTAGGGTGAAGCGCCACCGTGTATTCTTAACCATTCTTTTCTCCTCCTCTCGTTCTTATTAAGTACAGGAAGAAAGGAATGCCGATCAGGGAAGTTACGACTCCTATGGGGGTTTCGAATGGATAATTGACAAACCGGCTCAAGACGTCGCATAGAGCTAGGAAAACTGCACCAATTACCCCTGCACATGGAACGATCCATTTATAATCAATCCCGATCAAAAACCGGGTGATGTGGGGGATGATAAGGCCAACAAAGCCGATTTTTCCTACAAGCGCCACGGCGATTCCCGTTAAGCAGATCACGGAAAGGAGGGCCACCGCTTTCACTACTCTCGTACGCTGACCTAAATTGATGGAAATTTCTTCGCCTAAAGATAAGATCGTAACGGATTTTGAGATGGATAGGGCGAGGATGATCCCCACCATTCCACATGGTATAGCTAGTTTTAGTACATTGGGATCAATCTGGTGCAACCTCGAGTTGTACCAAAAACTTACATTCTGGGAAATTTGGAAATAGGATGCTATGGCAGCGGAAATACTGCTTAAAAATGTCCCGATCACAGTCCCGATTATCGCTAATCGAACAGGTGATAACCCATTTGGGAGCAGTGATCCAAAACCAAAGACAATTCCGGCCCCCAATGCAGAACCTAACATGGAAAAGAGGATCATTTGGAATGAAGACATACCTGGAGCAAATACCATACAGAGTGTAATCACGAACGCAGAGCCATCCGTCACTCCCATAATTGAAGGGGATGCAAGATAATTTCTTGTCATCCCCTGCATGAGTGCTCCTGATATGGCTAAAAATGCCCCGACGAGAAGGGCACCCAAAACTCTTGGCAAACGAGAAGACATAATGATCGTATGGTCAACGTTCGCCGAGTCATAGTGGAAAATGGCATTCCATACCGTTATGGAATCTATATTTTTGGCACCATATAAAATCGATAAAACGATGGAAAAGCAAATCAATAGAGGTGCCATACAAAGAATTATTATAGGTAATGAATTTGTTTTGGCCATATCAATCAACGCACCTTACAATTTATTTAGCTAAATCTTCCGTCGCAGCTTTCAGGAAAGCAGTTTTGCTCCAAGCCGTTCCACCTTGAGCAAGAGGATCAACCGAGTTTACAAACACTTTATTTTCTTTTACTGCCGTGATGCTCTTCCAAATGGAGTTGTTTTCCAGATCTTTTAAAGCTTCCGGTTTTTGTGCATTTTCACTTTCAGAGAATTGCAAGAAAACATAATCTGGATCAAGTTCAGCGAATTTTTCCAAAGAAATCATTTCTTGTGCTTTAATAGGTTTAATTTCTTCAGGAACAGTCAAGCCTAGGTCTTTATAAACGACTGGATTGAAGTAAACATCCTGAGGATATAGGAAGAGGCTTCCGTTCCGGATCCTTACCACTAATACCTTTTTGTCCTTCAGTTTTCCACCGAGTTCCACTTTTGCTTTCGCAGCGTCATCATTATAGGTTGTAATGATTTTTTCAGCTTCTTCTTTTTTACCTGTAAGGCTGGCCATTAACCGCAGGTTCGCTTCCCAATTAGTCGAAATATGAGAATATGGGAATGTTGGCGCCACTTTGTCTAACTGCTCCGTTACGTTCGCCGGAGATTTAGAAGACCACATGATTACATCGGGCTTCATCCCGAGAAGAGTTTCATAGTTTGGCTGCATTTTTTCACCGATTGACTCTGCACCAGCAAGGTCCTTCGCTAAATATTCAGGAATTTCCCCGCCTACAGTAACGACACCCGTTGGCTTAACTCCCAATATGGCCGCATCCTCCATCGACTCCAAGCTAGCAGTGGCAATACTGGTGACTTTGGCTGGGATTGTATACTCTTTATCCAAATATGTAACGGTTTGGGTCTTCGCTTCTTTTTTTGCAGTGGTTTCTGTCTCTTTGCTTTTTTGTGAAGAATCCACGGAAGTCTTTTCGGCATTACCGCAAGCTCCTAGTCCTAAACTGAATACCGTAGCCATTCCAAGTACGAATAATTGCTTTTTCATTAGTCGATTCCCCTTTTAAAATATATTAAATATCATTTATCGCTGCCTTATGGGATCAAAAGAATGAATCCCATTTTGGTGAAAATCTAGTTTCACTTCCTTTTCCCGTTGAAATTAATAATAGCTTAACATAATAATGTGTGTTAATGATAACGATTATCATTATCATCATCACACGATATTAAATATATAATTAATCTTCCGATATTTCAAGAATAATTTTCCAAACTATACTTTTTGTTTGAATTTCCCACTAAAGAAAGATGGGAAAACACGCTGTAATAGGAGATGTAGTAATCTTTATTGTAAATTATGGTAAAAAATGAATATAGATAGTTGATATATTCAGTGAGAAGGATTATCATTATCGAAGTCATGGTAATCTTTCTCAATTTGAACCTTTAAAATTATGCTTGGTCACAGTTCATTTCGAAAATAGCAAATTAGATTACTAGTAATATGGTGGGGGAGTTCGATTGGATGATACATAAAAAAATGGATACAAGCGCAACGAGTACGACGGCTGGAAGCGGAGAAGTTACGATAAAAGGAACAGAGCGGAGCATCATGCATTCAAGCACTGGGAATCGTGAGTTTAACATCTTCGTATCCAAGCCGCAGGAAGAGCCGCCACCCTCAGGATATCCGGTCATTTATTTACTTGATGCAAACTCGGTGTTCGGGACCATGGTTGAGGCGGTACGGTTGCAATCACGACGACCAGAGAAGTCGGGTGTGGTTCCTGCCATAATCGTGGGCATTGGTTATCGCACCAATGGACCATTTTCTTCTGAGCGTTATTACGATTTTACATTACCGGTGGCTGCTACCGAATTACCTGAAAGACCGGATGGAAGTCCTTGGCCTGCACATGGGGGCGCGGAAAACTTCCTGAAATTCATCGAAGAAGATTTAAAACCTGAAATCGGTAACAGGTACAAGATCGATCATGATAGCCAAACCTTATTCGGACATTCCCTTGGCGGACTTTTCGCTTTATATGTTTTATATACAAATCCATATGCATTCAAAAATTACATAGCTGGAAGCCCATCCCTTCATTGGAACAAGAATTGGTTCCACGAGGAAGAAGGCACGTTCCTTTCCAGGCTGAAACAAGGAGACGGGGATATTTCCATAATGCTTGGAGTGGGGGAGCAAGAAGGCACGCATAAAAGCGGCATGAATGAAAATGCACGGGAATTAGCGACACGTTTATCCATCATCGAGAGCGGAATGAACGTTCAATTCAAGGAGTTCGAAGAGGAAGGGCACCTTTCCGTTTTACCGCCTTTGATTAACAGGGCCTTGCGTTTTGCATTGCATCGAAATGTGCCAGGTGGTGAATAGGACTTTCTGATTAAATCAGCAAAAGGTACTTGACCATCAAGTTTTTAATATATATCATTTACCTGTAGATTCCAATTGATAATGATTATCATTATTAGTTGGATTCTTGCGTTTTGCAGCATTAGTTAATGGTTTATGCCGTGTATCGCCCCAGATTAGAGGGTGATGGAAATTGAGCTACTATACATTGAAAATTTGAAGTGGGAAAGGGAGTGTCATGGTGGACTTTTTGGAATGCAGTGGGAAAGTTGCGCTTGTAACGGGAGGTGCCCAAGGGATCGGAGCCGCAGTCGTACATGCCTTGGCAAAGCTGGGTATGGTGGTTGCGGCAATTGATTATAATGCCGAAAAGCTAAATGGCCACGTGAATGAATTGAAATCTCAAGGGTTGGATGTACATGCTTATGCGGCTGATGTAAGTGACGGTCGTGCAATCGTTGGCATAGTCGATGAAATTGAACGTGATATCGGACCTATTGAGACATTGGTCAATGTCGCGGGGGTCCTGCGTACAGGATTGATCGAATCGTTCAGTGACCAAGATTGGGAAAAGATATTTGCCGTCAATACCACTGGTGTTTTTAATGTCTCCCGTTCAGTGAGCACATACATGATGGCGAGGAAAAGGGGTTCGATCGTAACGGTGGGATCCAACGCAGCAAGCGTCCCTAGAATTTCACTGGGCGCGTATGCAGCATCAAAAGCAGCTGCCGTCATGTTCACTAAATGCCTAGGGCTGGAATTGGCCCAATATAATATTCGCTGTAACATCGTCTCGCCAGGATCTACGGATACGGAGATGCAGTGGTCGATGTGGAACGACGATAATGGCGCACAAGCGGTTATCAATGGGATGCCCGAGACATACAAAGTAGGAATACCACTGAATAAAATAGCCTTGCCTTCCGATATTGTCGACGCCATTTTGTTTTTCATATCCAATCAATCGAATCATATTACGATGAGTAATTTATGTGTGGATGGCGGGGCCACTTTAGGTGCTTGATGCAGATCATTCATTTTCGGTCTGAATATTACGTGAATTTGGAGGGTTTTAAAATATGATGAAAAGTAAAGAGAATTCAACCGTATTGGAAAAACAACTGTTGGACGATTATAAGGTCGGGGATTTTTTCCTGGCATCGCCTTCTCAAACACTTCTTGGAAAAGGTTCTTTTCTGACAGTACCAAGTGATTCGGAAGATCGTGATCAAATGAAAAGCCTTGCGGCGCGTGTGACGGCTGCATTAAGAGCTGCAAAAGAGCAAGGCCACCCGAATCCGATGGTAACGGGTGCCGTACCATTCGATTATGAAAAGGAAGCCCAGCTCATCATACCCGAAATGATTTGGTCATCAGTACCTTTGCAAGACATAGACACAAGCCAGCCTGCGGAAACTTCGAAGCCGAACTATGAGATCGAATCGGTACCGGAACCGGCTCGTTATATGGATGGAGTGGAACAAGGCCTTACTCATATTAAAAGCGGCCATCTTGACAAGATTGTCTTATCAAGATCGTTGCATCTCACTTCATCGGAAACGGTGAATATCAATCAGTTGCTTCAAAATTTGGCACGCCACAATAAGAAGGGGTATACCTTTGCCGTGGATTTACCTCAGCCGGAAACGGAAAACGCTGAATCCGATAACTTGAAAACACTTATCGGGGCTAGTCCTGAATTACTTGTTTCAAGAACGGGATTACAGGTGGTGGCCAACCCTTTGGCAGGCTCCAGGCCTAGGAGTGACGATCCGACCGAGGATAAGAGACGGGCGGAAGAACTACTTTCCTCCACTAAGGATTTACATGAACATGCTGTTGTCGTCCACGCTGTAGCAGAAGCTTTGCGTCCATTTTTCAAAAAAATAGATGTTCCGGAAAAACCATCAGTGATACATACCGAAACCATGTGGCATCTATCTACAGAAGTAAAAGGAGAACTTGTGGATCCTGCAACTTCCTCGTTGGAGCTGGCGATTGCACTTCATCCGACTCCTGCCGTTTGCGGATCGCCGTCCGGGTTGGCCAGGGAAGCCATTCAGGAAATCGAACCGTTTGATCGTGGCTTCTTTACAGGCATGGTCGGCTGGTGCAATGCAGAAGGAGACGGTGAATGGATCGTTACCATTCGGTGTGCGGAGGTAGAGAAACGGGTTCTTCGCTTATTTGCAGGGGCAGGAGTCGTTGCGGAATCCAAGCCAGAAGAGGAATTGGCTGAAACATCGGCTAAATTCCAAACGATGCTGCGAGCAATGGGAATAGATGCAAAGTCATTAAACTAAAGTGTGTGGGGGGATAACGAATGTTAACAGGGTGTTCTTCGTGGCCTGAGGATTATGCGGAATTATATAAAAGGGAGGGGTGTTGGGAAGGGGAAACCTTCGGGGAAATGTTGCGTGATCGTGCCGAGAAACAAGGCGACTTGATCGCCATTACCAGCGGAGACAGAAACATGAGCTATGCGGAATTGGATAATCGAGCCGATCGCTTGGCTGCAGGTTTTCAGGAACTGGGAATCAAACAAATGGACAGGGTAGTCGTCCAGCTCCCCAACGTAATCGAGTTCTTTGAGGTTTGCTTTGCATTATTCAGATTAGGTGCATTGCCCGTGTTTGCCCTTCCATCACATCGAAGCAGTGAAATTAACTATTTTTGCGAATTCGCTGAGGCGGTTGCCTACATCATCCCTGATAAGAATGCTGGTTTCGACCATCGTACGCTTGCTAGAGGTGCAAAAGAAAAGAATGAAAAATTAAACGTCATTGTCACAGGTGATGCTGCAGAATTCGTGGATTTGGCTGATTTATATATCGATCCAAAAAAAATCGAAGCAAAAGTGGCTTCAAGTGACATTGCCTTCCTTCAACTATCCGGGGGAAGTACAGGGCTCTCCAAACTGATTCCAAGAACACATGATGATTATATGTACAGTTTGAAGGTTAGCGCCGAGATTTGCCAGATGAACAAGGATAGTGTTTATCTCGCCGTGCTTCCGGTTGCCCATAACTTTCCAATGAGCTCGCCAGGTACCCTTGGCACCCTCTATGCAGGTGGCAGGGTGGTGCTTTCACCGGGCCCGAGTCCTGACGAAGCTTTCCCGCTTATTGAAAAACAAGGCGTGACGATTACGGCTCTTGTGCCGCCCCTTGCTTTGAGATGGCTTGATGCAATATCCACCCGTGACCATGATTTATCAAGCCTTCAAGTGCTGCAGGTGGGCGGGGCCAAGTTCAGTGCGGAAGCCGCCCGTCGGGTATATCCTGCTTTTGGGTGTAAATTGCAACAAGTATTTGGCATGGCAGAAGGACTGGTTAACTATACAAGATTAGACGATCCTGAAGAAATCATTGTCAATACTCAAGGCAGACCGATGTCGGAATATGATGAAGTGCGCATTGTCGATGAGGAAGACAGAGATGTTGCTCAGGGCGAGGTGGGTCATTTGCTAACGAGGGGCCCTTACACCATCCGTGGCTATTACAAAGCGGAAGAGCATAATGCGAAAGCATTCACGATAGATGGATTTTACCGAACAGGTGACTTGGTAAGTATGACCGCGTCAGGCTATATCGTTGTAGAAGGACGGGATAAGGACCAAATCAATCGGGGCGGTGAAAAGATTGCCGCGGAGGAAGTGGAAAACCATCTCCTGGCACATGAAGCTGTACATGATGTGGCCATCGTTTCCATGTCCGACGATTATTTAGGCGAAAGATCCTGCGCCTTTGTGATACCGCGCCAGAAGGCACCGTCCGCAAAGGAGCTTAAATTATTCCTGAAGGAGCGGGGGCTTGCCGCCTTTAAGATTCCTGACCGGATTGAGTTCACCGAATCCTTTCCAAAGACGCCGTTAGGAAAAGTGAGTAAAAAAGCCTTGCGGCAAATCATATCAGATAAACTGAACGATCAACTTACACTGAAGTAAAAAAAAACATACATAGAAGGAGTGATTATGATGGCTATTCCTGCTATCACACCATACGCAATGCCTGTAGAATCCGAGTTACCAAATAATAAAGTTTCGTGGAAAGCAGATTCATCGCGTGCAGTGCTTCTCGTTCATGACATGCAACAATATTTCCTCGATTACTATACAGTAACCGAATCACCGATAACGGAGCTGATATCACATATACAGGCAATAAAAAGCCGTTGTGTGGACCTGGGCATCCCTGTTGTCTATACAGCTCAACCTGGCAATCAAAACCCTGAGGACCGTGCACTGCTTACTGACTTTTGGGGCCCGGGACTTGATGACGATATCAATCAAACTAAAGTCGTTGACGAGGTTGCTCCAAGCGAGGAAGACATTGTCCTTACCAAATGGCGTTATAGTGCATTCAAACGGACGAATCTCCTTGAAATGATGAGGGAGCAAGGGCGCGATCAACTTATCATTTGTGGGGTCTATGCACATATCGGCTGTCTTCTGACAGCAAGTGAGGCCTTCATGCAAGATATTGAACCATTCCTTATAACGGATGCAGTAGCGGACTTTTCATTAGAGGAGCATAAAATGGCGATTAAGTATGCAGCTGAACGTTGTGCCGTCATAACAACGACATCACGGTTGCTCGAACAGTTGAATAGCGATGAACAAGCAGCAAGCGGGACCGTACAAGAAAAAGATGTTCATGGTTTGACGTTGGATGGCTTGAGGGTGGCAATAGCTGATCTTCTTGGTGAATCCCCATCGGATATAGGTGACAACGAGGATCTAGTGGATATAGGAATGGATTCGATTAGAATGATGAGCCTTGTTGAAATCCTAAGGGGAAAAGGGGCGGAAATCAATTTCATGCAGATGGCTGAAAAACCTACACTCGCCGCGTGGTGGGAATTATTATCTTCCCAAAAAGTGTTAGCTTGAATTAGAAACAAGAAGGAGGTAATTCGGAGTGCTTAATATTCAGGATCAAGATGTGCGCTGGAAGTTGACCGGCGCACAATCCGGTATCTGGTTCGCTCAGCAGCTGGAGCCGGACAACCCGATATATAACACAGGGGAATACATAGAAATAGCTGGACAGATCGATATCTTGCATTTTGAACAGGCACTGACGCAGGCGGTCAAGGAGGCCGAGTTTTTACATGTCCGTTTTGGCGAGGATTATGATGGACCGTTTCAAATGAGCGGCGAATCGCTTGATTTTCCTTTTACTTTCATGGACTTAAGCGAAGAGGAAAACTCCAAGGACAAGGCCATTCAATGGATGAAAGAAGATTTGGCCCATCCGATAGACTTGAAAAATGACCCGCTCTTCAATCAAGTTTTATTCAAGGTCGATTCGGACAGCTTTTTCTGGTATCAACGCATTCACCATATTGTTATGGATGCATTTGGATTTTCCCTTATCTCACAACGCGTAGCCAAATTATATACGGCACTTCAAAAAGGGGTAAATGTGAACGAAGCTGCTTTTTCCCCTTTACATACACTGCTTGAGGAAGATAAGGCATATAGGAATTCCGAAAAGTTCGAAAGTGATCGCCAGTTTTGGCTAGAACGTTTTGCCGATCAGCCGGAGGTCATGAGCCTAGCTGATCGAGCGCCAAGGACCTCAAAAGGCTTTCTTAGTAAAACGGGTTATTTATCATCTTCCGCTACACAAGCGTTAAAAGCGAATGCTCATAAATATTCGGGAAGCTGGCATGAAGTGGTGATTGCAGTGACGGCCGTTTATGTGAACCGTTTGACAGGCTCGGAGGACGTCATCCTCAGCTTACCGATGATGGGACGGTTAGGGTCATCCTCATTGAACATCCCTAGTATGGTCATGAATCTGTTGCCGCTGCGGTTATCTGTACAGTCTGAGATGAGCTTTAAAGAATTGGTGCAGCAGGTTTCCAAGGAAGTCCGCACCATCCGCCGCCATCAAAACTATCGCCATGAAGAATTGCGCCGTGACCTTAAATTGCTGGGTGATAACCAGCGTTTATTCGGACCGCAGATAAATGTCATGCCTTTTGACTATGGACTTGATTTTTCAGGAAGCAAGGCGATCACACATAAGCTTGCCACCGGTCCCGTCGATGATTTGTCGATTAACATCTATGACAAGTCTGATGGAAAAGGGCTGAGGATCGATATAGATGCGAACCCGGAAGTATATAGCACTGAAGATTTAGGTGCTCATCATGCACGTTTTATCCGTTTTCTTGAAAAGGTTGCGATTGCAGAGGAAGATCGATCGATCGGGGAAGTTGAACTCCTATTGCCTGAGGAGCACCAGCAGGTCCTGCTTGAATGGAATCAAACGGAAACGGAGCTCCCAACTGGACTTTTACCTGGATTATTCGAGGAACAAGTGCGAAAAACCCCAGATTGGACAGCTGTAATCGATGAAAATACGGTTCTTACATATAAGGATTTAAACAGGCGGGTCAATCAACTCTCACACCTCCTTTTGGAAAGGGGTATGGGACCTGAGAAATTCGTGGCCATCGCTTTGACGCGTTCGGTGGATATGGTCATTTCCATGTTGGCTGTGTTAAAAACCGGAGCGGCTTATTTACCTATCGACCCGGATTATCCATCAGATCGAATCGAATTCATGCTTGAGGATGCCAGGCCTGCAGCAATCGTAACGAGTAAAGGGATTTCCTTGAAACTAACGGATGCCAAAGGAGCGGAGCGCATCTTATTGGATGAGGAAGAGACCATTCTTGCGCTAGCGAAACAGCCGGATGTAAATGTGGAAGATGAAAAAAGGAAGGGAATGATGTCCCCGCTTAACCCGGCTTATATGATTTATACTTCGGGTTCTACAGGGAAGCCAAAAGGTATCGTGATTCAATCGCAAAGTCTTATTAATTTCCTTTATTCAATGCAGAGCGAATTTTCTTTGGATCATCGCGATCGTCTCCTGGCTGTTACAACCATTGCTTTTGATATATCCGGTTTGGAAATCTTCCTGCCACTTTTGAATGGGGCAAGCTGTGTCATTGCCGCTAAGGAAACGATTCAAGATCCCAAAACCTTGTCCGAGATGATCGTTCAGCATGAAATAAGCATCATGCAAGCCACACCAACGCTTTGGCATTCACTTGTAGCGAATTATCCTGATGTGATAAAGAATTTCCGGGTGTTAGTTGGTGGAGAGGCACTTTCAATCAGCCTGACAAACGATTTACATGAATTAGGATGTGAAGTGACGAATCTGTACGGACCGACGGAAACGACGATATGGTCTTCAGCCATTACCCTTGATCCTGAACAGAGCGGTATGCCCTCGATCGGCAAGCCACTTTGGAATACACAGGTATTTGTGCTGGATGCAGCTTTGAAACCCGTTCCTAAAGGGACTGTAGGGGAATTATATATTGCGGGTATAGGGCTTGCGCGAGGATATTTAGGCCGCCCGAACTTAACTGCTGAGCGGTTTGTCGCTAATCCATATGGTCCAAAGGGCAGCCGCATGTATCGTACCGGCGATCTTGTTCGTTGGCGCGGTGATGGCACACTGGATTATATCAGCCGTGCCGATCATCAAATCAAAATAAGAGGGTTCCGCATTGAACTTGGGGAAATCGAAGCCAGGCTTACCCGACATCCTGACGTCGAGCAGGCTGCAGTCATCGTACGCGAAGATCAGCCGGGGGATAAACGGATCGTTGCCTATATCGTTCCTTCTTTGGGCGTGACGGCCGATGTTGTGGAAATTCGGGAATTTGCAGGCCATGTCTTGCCGGAATACATGGTCCCATCCGCTATCGTTGAACTAGAGGAGCTGCCATTGACTCCAAATGGAAAGCTTAACAGGAAGGAATTGCCTGCGCCTGATCTTTCTGCACTTGTTTCCGAACGTGCTCCAAGAACACCGCAGGAGGAAATCGTCAGCGATCTTTTCGCCGAGGTTCTGGGCCTTTCGCGGGTCGGTATCGATGATAGCTTCTTTAATTTAGGCGGTCACTCCCTTCTTGCCTCGACTTTGATGGCGAGAATAAGAGATACATTCGGAGTTGAAATAGGCATTGGCAAATTGTTTGAGACACCGACCGTTTCCGGTCTTGTCAAACAGCTTTCCAACGGGAGAAGTGCACGGCTGCCTGTTAAAAAGGCATCAAGGCCAAAACAGGTACCCCTTTCCTTTGCACAGAGGCGATTATGGTTCCTTCATAGTCTGGAAGGTCCTAGCCCGACGTATAACATTCCGCTCGTGGTTGAATTGTCCGGTGAAATTGATACCGGGGCACTCGAAGCCGCGCTCAATGATGTAGTCGAGCGCCATGAATCTTTGCGTACGCTCTTTCCCGTTACCTCGGGTACAGCGCATCAATATGTGCTAGACCCTTCCGAGGCGCAGGTGGAATTATTGGTATCGCATATTAACGAGGCAGAGCTTGAAGCGGAAATCGCTACCGCTACGAGATATAGTTTCAATCTTGCAAAAGAACCAGCCATTTGTGCCCAGCTTTTCACAATGGCCGCTGACAAGCATGTATTGGTTTTATTATTACATCATATTGCAGGAGATGGATGGTCGCTAACACCGCTTACTCGCGATTTGACCGCAGCTTATGCGGCGCGAATTAATGGTGCCGAACCGAACCTGCCGCCGCTGCCTGTACAGTATGCCGATTATGCACTCTGGCAGGAGAACCTTTTAGGAAGCGAAAGTGATGAAGCCAGTTTAGCCAATGAACAAATCGAATATTGGAAAGAGGTATTAGCCAACCTGCCGGATCAATTGGAATTGTCTACCGATTTTCCACGGCCACTGGAATCCAGCTACCGAGGGGATACGATTGATTTTTCGATAGATCCCGACATGCATCGGCGGTTATTGGATTTGGCTCGTGAAAATGGCGTCAGCTTATTCATGGTATTGCAATCCGGTCTGACTGCACTTCTCACTCGCCTTGGCGCCGGTAATGATATACCGATCGGAAGTCCGATAGCGGGTCGCAGTGATGATGCTTTAAGCGACTTGGTAGGGATGTTCATCAACACCTTGGTGTTACGTACGGATACTTCAGGTGATCCTACATTCCGGGAGCTTCTTGATAGGGTGCGGAGGGTCAATTTACATGCTTATGAGCATCAGGACCTGCCGTTTGAGCGACTGGTGGAAGTGCTGAATCCAGTCCGTTCACGTTCTAGGCATCCGTTATTCCAGATCATGCTTGCCCTGCAGAATACACCAGATCCTAAATTGGAGCTTCCAGGAGTTCAATCCAATCTGAAGTTATACAGCGTAGGTGCTTCAAAATTCGATTTGACGCTGGAATTCCGTGAAGTGCATGCTGAAAATGGCAGTCCGGATGGAATCAGCGGATTCCTTGAATATAGTACAGATCTCTTTAAACGTGATACTGCCGAAATGCTGATATATCGATTATTAAAGTTATTGGACGGCGCCCTTTCGGAACCCGATCAGCATATAGGGCATTTGGATATACTGGCTCCTGAAGAACGTCAAAAAATCCTTGTCGACTGGAATGGAAGGTCCGACGAGATAGAGCAAGCAAGTATACCTTCTATGCTTGAGCAACAGGTGAGAAAGTATCCGCACCATATTGCTTTGGTATATGGAGAGACTTTCTTGACATATGAAGAGGTAAACAAAAAGGCGAACAAGCTTGCCCACCTGCTCATTGCAAAAGGGGTAGGACCGGAGCAATTCGTCGCATTGGCCATGCCTAGATCATTGGAAATGGTTGTAGGATTGCTGGCCGTACTCAAGGCAGGAGCCGCCTATTTACCTTTGGACCCGGAATATCCAGCAGATCGGTTATCGTTCATGCTCTCTGATGCGCAGCCTGCATGTGTTCTGACGGATTCGAGTGTAGCTTCGAAGCTACCTGAGATGACTGGTATCAGGCAAATCATCCTGGATGAAGCGAGTACCCTTGAAGAATTGGAGCATCATTCGCCACTCAATCCAACGGATGTTGATCGCATCCGGCCGTTATCGCCGCTAAATTCAGCGTATATTATCTATACTTCCGGTTCAACCGGTGTACCAAAAGGGGTTGTCGTTCCGCACCAGAATGTAATCAGACTTTTTGGGTCGACGCAGCATTGGTACGATTTCGATTCCAAAGATGTGTGGACGATGTTCCACTCCTATGCATTTGACTTTTCGGTCTGGGAAATTTGGGGAGCGTTACTTCACGGAGGCAAGCTTGTTGTCGTTCCGCACTCGATCAGCCGATCACCAATGGAATTTTTACAGCTATTGGTTAAAGAAGGAGTAACGGTACTGAATCAGACTCCATCGGCATTTTATCAATTGATGCAGGCTGATCGGGAAATGCCTGAAATCGGGCAGCAACTTGCTTTACGCTACGTGATTTATGGCGGAGAGGCACTTGAACTAAGCCGTTTGGAGGATTGGTATAGCCGTCATCCGGAAAATGCACCATATCTCATCAATATGTATGGAATAACCGAAACGACCGTCCATGTGAGCTATCTAGAGCTTAATCGTGATATTACATCCATAAAAGCCAATAGCCTCATTGGCCGTGCGATACCCGATCTTGGGGTGTATGTGCTGGATGCCGTCTTACAGCCGGTTCCGCCAGGGGTAGTGGGGGAACTCTATGTTTCCGGACCTGGTCTTGCTCGTGGTTATTTAGGACGCCCTGGCTTGACGGCGGACCGTTTTGTTGCCAACCCATTCAGTTCATCAGGTGACAGGATGTACCGTACTGGAGATTTGGCTCGCTGGCGCGAGGATGGCTCATTGGATTATATGGGGCGTGCCGATCATCAAATCAAAATCCGCGGATTCCGGATTGAATTGGGTGAAATCGAGGCGACGGTTGCACAGCATTCGGATATTGAACAAGTTGCGGTCGTGGTTCGTGAAGATAACCCTGGTGATAAACGATTGGTCGCATATGTCGTACCGGCTGCAAATGTGACCCTCGATCCTGCACATGTACGCCGTTACGTTGCTGAAGGTTTGCCTGATTACATGGTCCCTTCCGCGTTCGTTGAAATGGAAGAACTGCCATTGACACCGAATGGTAAGTTGGACCGCAAGGCATTGCCTGCGCCGGAATTCGGTGCCGTCCAATCGGGGCGCGGGCCGAGAACGCCGCAGGAGGAGATTCTTTGCGATCTATTCATGGAGGTTCTCGATTTGCCTCAGGTCGGAATAGATGATGGATTCTTCGATCTTGGCGGTCACTCGCTGCTTGCTGTCCACTTGATGAGTAAAATCCGTGAAGCTCTTGGTGTCGAGCTTAGTATTGGTAACTTATTCGAAGCTCCGACTGTTGCGGGCCTAGCAGAACGATTGGAAATGGGTACAAGCCAAAGTGCATTGGACGTCCTGCTGCCGCTTAGGAAAAATGGGAAGGAACTTCCGTTGTTTTGTGTACATCCGGCAGGCGGTCTTAGCTGGTGCTATGCTGGATTGATGACTGCACTTGGACCTGATTATCCTATTTATGGGTTGCAAGCACGAGGCATAGCTCAGAAAGAACCATTCCCGAAAACGTTGATTGAAATGGCTGCCGACTATATTGAACAGTTACGGACGATCCAGCCAAAAGGGCCTTACCATCTATTGGGTTGGTCCCTGGGAGGCAATGTCGTTCATGCAATGGCAACCCAACTGCAAAATGAAGGAGAGGACGTCCGTCTTGTTGCAATCCTGGATGCATATCCAAGTCATTTCCTGCCTATAAATGAGGCACCGGATGATGAAGAAGCTTTAATCGCACTACTTGCATTGGGTGGATACGATCCTGATACGTTAGGGGACCAGCCATTGGATAATGCCAGTGCCATAGAAATCCTGCGTCGTGACGGAAGTGCATTGGCCAGTTTAGAAGAGGAAACGATCCTGAACCTGAAAGAGACTTATGTAAATTCGGTTCGGATCATGAGTGAGTATAAACCAAAAACCTTTAAAGGCGATGTGCTCTTCTTTAGGTCGACGATCATCCCGGACTGGTTTGATCCGATTCACCCAGAGACATGGAGCCCATTCATTCATGGGGAAATTGAACAGCATAATATCGATTGCCGCCATAAGGATATGTGTCAGCCAGGACCGCTTGCTGAAATCGGTCAAGTGATTGCACATAAACTTTCCAATCTGAACAAGTCAGCCAAGATTAATGTAGGAGGAGATAACTGATGACCAACCCTTTCGAGAATGAAAATGGCATCTACAATGTATTGATAAATGAAGAAGGTCAGCATTCCCTATGGCCCGCTTTTCTGGTTATTCCATCCGGCTGGTCCGTCATATACCGAGAGGAGAGCCGCCGGGCTTGCTTGGAGTACATTAGTACGAACTGGACGGACTTGCAGCCAAAAAGCTTGAAGCTAGTTGCCAGCAGTGATGGAACAAAGTGAGAGCAAGGATGCAGCTTGATCCTAAATTAGTAGTGAGCATCGTTTATGTCATAGCGATGTTCATGGTTTCGATGGACGGGACGATCGTCAATGTGATCCTTCCAACGATCAGTAAGGAATTTAACATCGAGCCTTCGTCGACGAGTGGAATCAACATCGGATATTTAGTAAGTCTGGCCGTATTCCTCCCAGTTGCTGGTTGGCTTGGTGATCGCTTTGGCACTAAGAAAATCTTCTTGATGGCCTTGGGCGTCTTCACGGTCGCCTCCCTTTTATGCGGCTTCGCCAATGATCTGCAAACCTTGAACTTGTTCAGGGTTTTGCAGGGGGCAGGGGGCGGTATCCTGACACCAGTTGGAATGGCGCTTTTATTTAGAACATTTTCTCCAAAGGAGCGGCCTAAGGTTTCCCGGTCCCTTGTGCTTCCGATTGCCTTTGCACCAGCCATTGGGCCTATAGTTGGCGGATTCTTTGCCGAGCAGCTGTCATGGCGCTGGTCGTTTTATATAAATGTTCCTTTCGGCATTCTCGTTTTACTATTCGGCTTGCTGTTTTTGAAGGAACATAAGGAGCCCTCCGCCGGTAGGCTGGACCTCCCGGGATTCTTGCTTTCGGCAGCTGGTTTTTCCATGCTGATGTATGCACTGAACGTGGGACCGACCAAAGGGTGGGTTTCCCCCGTTGTCCTGTATACAGGAATTGCTGGAGCCGTTCTTGTTTGCCTATTCATTCTACACGAGTTAAGAGTGGACAAACCGATGCTTGATTTGCGTTTATTATCCGACCGATTATTTCGAACGTTGGGCATCATTTCTTTATTCTCAATGGCAGGCTTATTGGGCATGCTCTTTGTTTTTCCGCTAATGTACCAAAGTTCGCTGCATGCTTCCGCTTTAGAAAGCGGCCTGACGACTTTTCCAGAAGCGCTAGGTTTGATGGTGTCATCGCGGCTGATGCCTTGGACCACCAAAAAAATGGGGATCCACCAAGTGATCCGGATAGGACTGCTTGGCACGATCGTCATATTTACACTAATAAGCCTTGTTGGACCGACAGCCAACCCGTGGTTCCTTCGTGCCTTATTATTTAGCATCGGAATATGCTTGGGACACACGGTCGTAGCGGTACAATTCTCTACTTTCACGAATATCAACTCGGCTTCCATGGGAAGGGCAACCACATTGTTCAATGTGCAAAACCGGATTGGATCTGCCATTGGAGTAGCCATCCTGGCCAGCATTATCGGGGCAGTCGGCACGGGTACGGGAGCAAATGGCGGTTTGGAGGTTCACTTGGCTTCATATCAATTCGCCCTTCTCGGTTCCGCCTTTTTCCTCGTCGCAGCCCTAATGTTTGCGCTGCGCTTGAGGAAGGATGATTTCAAGGCAATCATGCCAGCAAAGGGTACGGCTGAATCCCATGATGTAAAACAGGTCAGAAGCGTTAGTGAGTGACTCATTCATTAGTCAGTCAGGGGATTTTATTAAAGGGAAGGTCGCTGTATTATACAGTGACCTCCTATTCATTTTTGCTAGCAGCAGGGAGAAGAGGGAGAAGAATGGTAGAGGTATATATATGTAAGTTGCCTGCAATGAGAGAGGGTGAGGCGCTGGATGAGCTGCTTACCCATGTTTCGACGGAAAGGCAACTTCGTCTGAAAAGATACCATAAGGTGGATGATGCATACAGGTCCATAATAGGGGACTTGCTGCTGAAATTCATTTTGGAAAAACGGTACGGTTCATTAATGGGCGGTGTGGAAATTGAAACAAATTCATATGGAAAGCCTTTTTTATCCAAGCATCCAGCTATCCATTATAATATTTCCCATTCTGGTGACTATGTGGCTTGTGCCATACATGATAAGGAGGTTGGAGTGGATATTGAGAAAACCGGTCCGTTTGATTTGGAGTTGGCTAAAGGTTTCTTTACAGAAGAAGAATATGGGCAGGTGTGGGAAGCGGGAGATAGACTTGCAGCTTTTTATGATATGTGGACCTTGAAGGAAAGCTATATCAAAGCGGTAGGTAAAGGATTATCCATCCCTTTACGCGATTTTAATGTGAGCAGGAATGGAATGGATGACATTCAACTGACAGAGGTACATAGCAATAAACCAATAACTGATTATACCTGTAAACAATACAGGGTAGACAGCGAACATAGTCTTGCCGTTTGCGCGCATCTGGGAAGTGCCGCAGGCTTCATGGATAAGCCCGTATATTTCACCTTTGAGAGAATCTGTGAGGGACTTAAACTAACCCCGAAAACATAAGTGACAAGGTGGTTTTCAGTTTTCATGAACATAAGATGAAAATCGGCTGACACTCCGCTATCTCCATTCGGCATGGCCTTTGGAAGTGGATACCAAACATTACGGGGGAATAAACATGCGGAATATACATATTGCACACGTCATCGAAAATAGTAAATTCAATTCTTTTCATCTTTCCGTTTTATTATGGTGCATTTTTCTCATTCTTTTTGATGGATTTGATTTAGTCGTTTATGGCGCCGTCATCCCGAGTTTAGGTGAAGCCTGGGGGACAGCTCCAAGTGTTTTAGGCATGATTGGAAGTTTAACCTTGGTTGGCGGTCTTATCGGTTCACTTTTCTGTGGGATATTGGCAGATAAAGTGGGGAGGAAGGCAGTGATCATTATATGTGTCGCTCTTTTTGGCACATTCACTTTATTGACAGGTTTTGCAAAAGGTCCGGTTGATTTTGCCGTATACCGATTTATTGCAGGTCTCGGCCTGGGAGGGATTCCTCCGTTGTTGGTCGTCCTGACGTCCGAGTATTCACCAAAATCGATAAAAAACATGATGGTCGCCATCATGTTTAGCGGTTATTCGATAGGCGGCATTTTGGTGTCACTTTTAGGAATGAATGTGATTCCGGCCCTAGGTTGGAATTGGATGTTCTTCATCGGGGCGATTCCATTATTAGCAATCCCTTTTTTAATAAAGTTTTTACCGGAGTCTCTCTATTATTATGTTGAAAAAGGGGAATATAAAAAAGCCGGTGCAATAGTGAAGCGCTTGAACCCATCCTACGAACCGCAGGAAAACGATAGATTCGTAAACGGATTATCGACGACAGGCGTGCCGGTGGCCAAGCTATTTGAAAAGAGGCGAGGAAGATCGACCATCATGTTCTGGATTGCCTGTTTTATGGGGTTATTAATGGTTTACGGATTAGGGACTTGGCTGCCTCAATTGATGGTGGAAGCAGGTTATCCGCTAAAGTCCAGCTTGCTTTTTCTTTTCAGCTTGAATATCGGGGCGATAATCGGATCGATTTGTGGTGGTTGGTTGGCAGACCGGATTGGATCGAAAAGGGTACTTATCAGTTTGTATACCTTTGGCGCCATTTGTTTAATCTTACTCGGCCTTAAACCAGGTACGGTCATTTTATATGTATTGGTTGCGGTTGCTGGAGCGGCCACGATCGGATCCCAAAACTTAAACAATGCTTTCATATCAATCTTCTATCCGACTGATGTCAAATCAACAGCTCTAGGATGGGCCCTCGGGATTGGGAGGTTCGGTGCCATTCTGGGACCTGCGATGGGAGGCGTACTGATCGAGCTAAAGCTGCCCGTCTATATGAACTTCATTAGTTTCGCGATTCCGGCCGTGATTGCGGCAATAGCGATAAGTTTCATACAGGTGAAGTATAAAAGCTCCGGGAACACTAAGGAATACGCTTTTGATAGTGAGTTCCGTCATCAATACGAAAAAATAGATTGATAAAAGGTGCCCAACTATTAGATTTTATTATATGGAGGAAAGATAATGGCACAATACAATTGCCTGATGTGCGGTCAGGAATTTAAAAGTTATAATGAAAATGCCAAATACTGTTCCCAAACTTGCAAAGGGACAGCCTATATAAAATATCAATGGAAGAAATGTGAACAATGTGGGGAAGAGTATAAACCAAGAAAGGCAAGCAGTAAATATTGTTCATTGGAATGCAGCAATATCGGCAGAAAAAATAAATCTGCCGATAAGCAATCGGATTGTATAAGCGTTCCATTTGAATGAATGCCCCTTTATATCGATTAAATGGGAATTAAAAAAGGGGCCTGTCCAGGCCCCTAATCTTGCAAGGTATGGTGTTAAGCGTTGGAGCATGCCTTCGTTAATTCGGAAGCGTCAACGATTTGCTGTACAGCCGATCCCTCAAGCGTTTCTTTTTTCAATAGCTCCTCAACCAGTTCTTCATATTGAGGGCGATTCGCGTCAATCAACATTTCCGTTTCTGAAATCGCTCTGGTGAATAATTCCTGCATCTTGAGTTCCTTATCGCTTTTATTGAATGTAAGGGTAAATCCGTCTTGAAGCATTCCTGTATCGACCATCTGCTCAAGGAGATGTTTGGCCTGTTGTACATCGCCGCCTACACCAATGCTGTGTTCCCCTAAATACATTCTTTCAGCTACGCCACCGGCCAAAATCATTTTGACTTGATCCAGCAATTCACTTGCTGTAGCCAGATGGAGTTCCTTCGGTATCGGTGCAACATATCCAAGGGCCTCGCCACGGGGAATGATCGTCGCTTTCCGAACGGAGCCAGGCTTTGTCAAAGCGGCAATCAAGGCATGTCCGCTTTCGTGGATCGCGACCCGCCGTTTTGTATCCATATCGTTCAACGTGCGTGATGTGGCACCTAAAATCGTACGGTCTATCGCATAATCGAGATCCTGTTTACGGATCATATCTTGTTCATTTCTAAGGGCGTGGCGGGATGCCGTATCGAATAGGGAGCTTAAGTCCGCGCCGGAGAAACCGGATGTACTTTCGGCCAATTCATCAAGGGATGCAAGGACGTCGGTCGCCAGGCGTTTTCCCTTCGTATGGATATCGATGATTTCCTTTCGTCCTTGAGTATCGGGAAGTGGGACCTGGAAAGAGAAATCAATCCTGCCCGGCCGCAGAAACGCTTCATCAAGCATATCTTTCCTGTTGGTCGCGGCAATGAATAGAATGCCTTCATTCGGATGACCTCCATCCAGTTGTACAAGTAATTCCGTTAACGTTTTCTCCGCTTCTTCGCCGCCATGGGCTTTCCTTTTTCCAGCCAGTGCATCCACTTCATCGATGAAAATGACCGCTGGCGATTGCTTGCGTGCATTTTGAAAAAGACTGCGGACACGCGCTGCACCGACTCCGACAAACATTTCGTTGAAGGCCGAGCCGCTCGTTGAGAAGAAATTGGCACCTAGCTCTTTGGCTATTGCCTGTGCAAGAAGCGTTTTTCCGGTTCCTGGCGGTCCGTATAATAAAATGCCTTGAGGCGGCTTGATTCCTATCTTTTCCGAACGCTCAGGTTCCTTTAGTGTAGTGAGGGTCTGAAGGATTT
Organism: Peribacillus muralis; assembly: GCF_001645685.2. Lineage (NCBI taxonomy): Bacteria > Bacillati > Bacillota > Bacilli > Caryophanales > Bacillaceae > Peribacillus > Peribacillus muralis. The sequence continues at coordinate 237,485 of NZ_CP017080.1, forward strand.
CCTGTTTGATCTCGTTCTGCAAGCCTCCTACATCAGCCAAGGTTATTTCAGGTAAAGGCCTAGGGGAGGAGAGGCTTTGTTTCTTGCTGCCGATGCGCAGGCCGCCTTTGGATCTTTTTTGTATGATCACAGCGGTTGCGGCGAGGGCAGTCAACAACGCGCCCAAAATCCATAATGCCGACTTATTGGTTGAAGAAAAAGAATACCGAACGTTATAAGTTTCGACTAGTTTATTGATCATTTGACTGTTGGGAGGAATGCTAGAAACATATTCTCCTTCAGGTGTGGTGATGTGGAGAGTGCCGTTTCTTTTTTCTTCTATGGAAACAAGAGCCCCATTCTGGGCTTTAATCGTCTTTTCAACCGAAGAAAAGGGAATGACCATTTCCTTTGACTGAGTTACAACATACCAACTGATACCACCAATTATCACAATGAAAGCCGTCAGGAACGGCAGCAACTTCGAAACTAATTTAGAGTTCGAATTCAATTTTTCATCTCCTTTAAGAATATAACTTCAGTATAAAATTTTTAAACCTGTAATCTATAGGTCTTTATGCCCTAAAATAAAGGTAAATAATGTTAAAGTCAAGGAAAAGGTTTTATTATGGAAGGGTTATGCATGGTGTCCAGCCTTTTATGGACCTCCAACCTGCACATTAGACTTTTTAAATGCGAAATGCTAAAGTGAAATGGTCTAAGTCATGAAAAAATAAAATGGTAGAAGAGTGTGAATTTCTATGAGTAAATTTATAAAAGATTATATGATCACGATGAAGGATATCGTTAGGGAAGGTGATCCGATTCTGCGGCAAGTAACACAGGAAGTTAGCCTGCCGATTTCAGATGAAGATCGTGAAACGTTGGAATGCATGATGCAATATTTGAAAAATAGCCAAGATCCAAAAATGCAAAAGAAGTATAACCTGCGTGAAGGTGTTGGATTGTCAGCCAATCAGATTGGCTTGAACAAGCGCATGTTCGTCATGTATTTTCCAGATGAAAAGGGGCAGCAGTATGAATACGCCCTTGTGAATCCGAGGATCGTCAGTCATTCCGCGACAATGATCTATTTACCGCAAAGTGAAGGCTGCCTTTCTGTCGACCGTGATATCAAGGGCTATGTACCGCGATATGAACGGGTGAAAATCAAAGCTGTGGATGGTAATGGGGAGGAAATTGAGATGCGGCTGAAGGGCTTTGCCGCGATCGTGTTTCAACATGAGCTAGATCACTTGAACGGAATGATGTTTTATGACCGGATCAATGCTGACAATCCTTTCAAGCTACCGGAAAACGTGGAAGTGAAAAGTCTGTAAAGTAAAAAAGGCAAAGCGCCATGCTTTGCCTCGGACCGTAGACGATCTCGATTATATATGAGACCGTCTACGGTTTTTAATTTTTAAAGTTGAATCATTACTTTCCACTACGGCGATCAGGAGCCCCCTCAGGAGCGTTAGCCATTCCTGAATCCTTAAGCTTGAAAAGGCACTCGCTCAGCCATATGCTTCTGTAAGTCACTGAATATCGCCATGCTCATTTGCCGATACCCTTCAGAAGTGAGGTGGATGCCGTCATCACTGATGAGACGATCCAGCTCTCCGGAGGTTTTGATATAAGAACGGACATCTATCAAAGGCACCTTCAATTCTTGAGCAAGGCTCTTCAATTTCCGGTTATACATGCCGTGCCAGTGCTCGATGCCCCCGACATGGGAAACGAAATGCCCGATTGAATGCCCGAACTTATCAGCTAGAGATCTATAATACCTGGCAGGATCCAATGGCGGGAGTGTTAATAGGAAGGGGGTGACATGCTTGTCCTGGACCTGTTTGACAAGTTGGGTGATATTTTCCAGATAGCGCTCGACTGGAACGATCGGCTCGTGATTCCCTTCCGGGTTTTTTGCTACTTCAGCCCAATGGAAATTACAGTCATTTCCCCCGACCTCTATTAAAACGATATCGGGATTTTCCGACATGACATCTTTCTCGATCCGGCATACCAATAGGTCGGAGTTGTCATTGAAAACCCCTTTATTCAAAACCTCGACGTAGGGCAAGGATTCCGTCAGCTTGGCTAATGAATTCGGGTAATTTTCCTTTATGATCCGCAGCCTGCCTTTAACATAAGAAATGCCTCTGGTTAAACTGTCTCCAAAACAGACGATCTTCAAACTTCTCACCTCGATATATGTGTTACTTATATTTTAGTTGCAGATTGTTTTTTCGGCAATCTTTACCCGCTAAGGGCAACAAAAAAGCGCTGGATATCCAGCGCCTTTTCGTTAGTTACTATCATGATTCCTTTTTTGCGGTCGTTTCCACTCTCGTTTTTCCCATAAAGAATACAGTGATGGCTGCAAGCCCGATCGGGATGAGCGCCAAAGTGAATATTAATGAAATGGAATCGGACATGGCATGAACGATTTTATCCAAGATGAAGTCCGGGATCTCGGCCCGTGCATCGGATTGGAAGAGCTGACGTGGATCTTTCAGCAAACCTGGATCCGGTCCGCCTTGCATTCCTTTGAATGCGTCCGCCATCTTACTTGTGAATACATTGTTTTGGATCGCTCCATAAATCGTGACACCTAGCGTCATTCCAAAAGAACGAAGGAAGGAGTTTGTAGAGTTTGCCGACCCTCGGAACCTCGGCTCCAGATTATGAATGGAGGCAATGGGTAATAGGGAAAAGGAAAAGCCCATGCCAAAGCCTGTCAGGATCATGAACAACGTCAATGAAGTCCTGCTAGTTTCAGGGGTAATCGTCCCTAAGAGCAGCATTCCGACAAAATAGCAGATGACGGAAATCGTCATTAAGTTACGGAAGCTTGTTTTTGTATTGAATATCCCGCCAATGGCACTGCCGACTACAGAACCGAGCATCATCGGTGTGAGAATCAATCCAGCATTGGTTGCAGAGCCACCGTAAACGGCCTGGACGAAAATCGGGATATAGACCGTTAAAATGATGAATGTACCACCATAAAGAATCGCTAAAATTTGGGAAGTGGCAAACAGTCGTCTTTTAAACAGCCACAATGAAATGATCGGATCTTTCGCTCTTCTTTCGAAAAAGAAAAAGGATACGAAGAACACGGCAAAGCTAGCAAACAGAGCAATGATCGGAGCAGAAGACCAACCATACTCCCCGCCCAATTCAAGCGCAAACATTAAGCTGACAACGGCAATGACGAGCGTAGCCGCGCCGCCCCAATCGATTTTTTGTTCTTGGGTGTTTGCCGACTCCTTGTAATATCTCGAGATGAAAAATAACGATATGATGCCAATTGGAACGTTGACGTAAAAAATCCAATTCCAGCTGGAATATTCAGTGATATACGCACCTAAAAGCGGGCCCAATACACTTGAAGCACCGAACACTGCACCAAAAAGACCTGTTAATTTCCCGCGCTTCTCTGGCGGGAAAATATCAAAGATGATGGTAAAGGCAATGGGCATAAGGGCTCCGCCGCCTATTCCCTGGATCGCACGGAAGATGCTCAATTGCACGATGCTTTGGGCCATGCCGCATAAAGCCGATCCGATCAAAAAGACGATAAGCCCAAAAATAAAAAATCTTTTTCTTCCATACATATCGGAAAGCTTACCGAAAATCGGCATGCTTGCCATCGTTGCAACCATATAGGCAGATGTGACCCAGACAAACTTATCGAACCCGCCTAAATCAGAAACGATCGTTCCCATGGCAGTCGCAACGATCGTATTATCCATTGCTGACATCAAGATGCCCAATAAAAGCCCGGCAACAATGAATTTCTGGTTTTTTTGATTGTTCATTTATTTTCCTCCTTCGTTTCAACCAGTTCATGAATTTGCTTTACATGGTTGAAAGGTGAACGTTAAGATTAAACAAAACATTTATCTTCAAAATCAAGATAAATTTAAGTTTAAAAGGGGTGGCATTTTATGTCAAGCGGTAAAGAGGTAAATGTAGCTCTATTAGAGAGTTTGACTCATGGCTTGCAGCGGTTCGGAATGAGATCCGTTTTATTTCAACAAAACATGGCCCAAAAGATAGGGGTGACCCATACGGACCTGAAGACTGCAGAAATATTGAAAGAAACAGGCGCGATAACTGCAGGTGAGTTAGCAAAAATAACAGGATTGAGCACTGGTTCGGTTACTGCGCTAATCAATCGCCTTGAAAAATCCGGTTATGTAAAAAGAGAACAGGATCATAAGGATGGAAGGCGGGTCATGATTGCACCGATAACAGAAAGGCAGGAACAGATCAAATCGCATTATCAATCACTATCGGTGGCCACGCATGATTTATGCTCCGCCTATAACGAGCAAGAGCTGCTATTCGCCATCCAATTTATTGAGGATATCACAAATATCATGGATAAAGAAATCGACATATTAATGAAGGAGCGTGAAGGATAAATAATTGATATATCCACTTTCCATAAAAATTTATATTGATAATGATTTTCATTATCTGCTAATATGAATCTACAAATCATATTAAAGGGAGAATACATTATGAAGAAAGCAAAGGCTTCATTAGCAGTCCTGCTATCCACCAGTCTATTATTCGGATGTGCGCAGGAAAACGAAGGGACTAAGCCGGCAGATGACAAAGCCAAACAAAAAAGTGTGAGTAAGCTGGATGATGTTTCGAATGAGTACCGCGAATATGCGATCAATGAAATAGAAGAGTTTGTAAAAGCTACGGAAGAATTTACGGCGGCGGTATCAGCCGGTGATTCCAAAAAGGCAAAGGAATTGTACGCGCCAGCCCGTATGCATTATGAGAGGGCAGAACCGATTGCTGAAGTATTCGGTGACCTAGATCCGAAAATCGATGCACGTAAAGGCGATGTCAAGGATGAAGAATGGGGCGGGTACCACCGCATTGAAATGGGATTATGGCAAGAAAACACGACAAAAGGATATGAAAAGTATGCAAAGCAGCTGATGAGCGATGTCAATTTGCTTCGTGCCAAAGTTGAAACGGTTGAGGTGACGCCGGATTTATTGATCACGGGTGCAGTCGATCTATTGAATGAAGTTTCAACAAGTAAAGTTACAGGCGAAGAGGATAGGTATTCTCATACGGATTTATATGATTTCGTTGCCAATGTTGAAGGGGCCGAAAAGATTTTTGAATTGCTTACTCCAGCGTTAAAAGAAAAGGATGCAAAGCTTGCTGAGGAAATCCAACAGCGTTTCGACGAAGTATACGCTCTGCTTGAAAAGCATAAAAAAGGAGATGGATACATCTCATATACGGATTTAAAGAAACCCGAAGTTAAAGAGTTAAGCCAAGCGATCGATGCCTTGGCTGAACCACTTTCGCAAATAGGGATTGTAACGGAGGGATCATAATTGAAGGAAAATACGCCGAATGCTGAAACCGGGCTTTTCACTAAAAAAGTGAGTCGCCGCAATATGTTGAAAACGGCAGGAGTCGGTGGAATCGGAGTCGTCATAGGAGCATCTGGAATTGGCGGGCTGCTGACGCTCTCCGATACAAGGGCGAAGGGGCAAACGAAAGATATTGTCCCTTTTTATGGATCGCACCAGGCGGGAATCACTACTGAAACACAGGATAACTTGTATTTCGCTTCATTGGAAGTCACCACTGATAATAGATCTGACTTAATTCAGTTATTCAAGGATTGGACAGGGGCCGCTGCCCAGATGACGGCGGGAAACTTGGTAGGAGAAGCATCTCTTAATCCGAATATGCCACCAAGGGACACGGGGGAAGCGAAAGAATTATCACCCTCCAATTTAACGATTACCTTTGGCGTCGGGCCGACTCTGTTTTCAAAGGATGGCAAAGACCGATTTGGCTTGAAATCGAAAAAACCTGCCGAATTGAAGGATCTGCCCAAGTTCCCTTTGGATGCTCTGGAAGATTCATGGTGCGGTGGGGACATATGCATTCAAGCTTGTGCCGATGACCTGCAAGTCGCTTTTCATGCCGTCCGGAACTTGGTGAGGATAGGAAGAGGGAAAACGATCATTCATTGGGCGCAGACGGGTTTTCAACGGACTAAGCAAGCCGATTCGGAAAAGACGACACCGCGTAATTTATTCGGTTTTAAGGATGGCACGGGCAATCCGGATACGAATGATGGCAGTGAAATGAATGAGCATGTTTGGGTAAAGGCAGGGGACGGACCTGACTGGCTTGTTGGCGGCAGTTATATGGTGGTGCGCCGAATCCAGATGTATATCGAGGTTTGGGACCGTACAATATTGAAGGAACAAGAAAACACATTTGGGCGCCACCGGGACAGCGGGGCTCCAATAGGGAAGAAAAATGAGTTTGATCGTGTTGATTTGGAAGCGAAAGATTCAAATGGAAACCTGATCATCCCGGAAAATTCCCATATGAGCTTATCCAGGGGGGACGGAAAAGCAAAAATCCTGAGGCGTCCTTATTCATATGCAGATGGCATGGATCCCAAAACAGGCAGCTTCAATGCTGGTCTGCTATTCATTTGTTTTCAGCGAAACCCGAGTAAACAATTCATCCCCATACAGGAGCGTCTGGCAAAAAATGATAAGCTCAATGAATATATCGTTCACAGGGGAAGTGCGATGTTTGCTTGTTTACCAGGTGTGAAAAAGGGTGGATTTATAGGAGAGTCCCTTTTTGGATAAATTGAATTTCAAATTGGGACGTAAGATCGCCAGCGTGGATTTAATCCGGGTTGGCGATTTTAGTTCATGAATGAGGAGGGGCGAAAATGAACGTTTTTAAATGGAAGAGCGGGATAGTGGTTTTGATCATCAGTCTTTTATTTATTATGCCTGGTGTCAGAATGGTCTCGGCAGGTGAAAATCACGATCAGCTTTTTGTTTATATTGGCGATAGTTTAATGAAGGTAAAATCCGGCGAAGTTGGGCAGGTATCGAAAAACATCGATTCATTCGAGAAAGATTGGGAAACGATTAAAACGGACAGCGAAGGTGCGAAGAAAGTAAGCAAAGAGCTGCAATCCGTAAAAAGTGCCTTGAAAGATGAAGCGTCAACGGCTGAAATCAAAAAACGGCTTTCGGCATTATCAAGTGCGCTTGTCACCTATGACACGAACGAAAACCCCGTTGACAAGACGGACTATAAAAAACGGATACAATCTCTTCTGCCTTTAATAGATGAGCTGGACGCTTCGATAGCGGCAAAGGACTTCGATCAAGCTAACGTCCAATATGCCAACCTGCTGAATCAGTGGACAGAAGCGGAGGTTGTGGTCAGGGAAAAAAGTGTGGCTGCATATGGCGAGATTGAAACGAAAATGGCGTTTGTGCGGATTGCGATTACACAAGATCCTCCCGATCAGGAAAAAGGCAAGAAAAATGTAGCTGAATTAAAAGGACTAATGGAGGATTTCCTCGCTGGCAAAGTGGAAAAAGAAAGCAAGAAGACCACCTATTCACTTACAGATGTAACGCAGCTGCTCCAAGGAAGTGTAAGGAATATTGAAAAAGACGACATTGGTTCGGCCGTTGATCGTTTAAATGAAGTTTTAACGATTTGGCCTAATGTCGAAGGGGAGGTCTCTACAAGGGACAGCAAGCTTTACAGTGATATGGAAACGAAAGTCCCTACCGCCATCAGCCTCCTGCAATCGAAGAATATAAAGGCGGAGGAAGCAAAGGCGATCGTAGCTGATTTAAACACAAGATTACTGCCTTTGATTGATGATACAAGTTATACAACTTGGGATGCTGCACTGATTCTGTTAAGAGAAGGACTGGAAGCGCTCTTGATTGTAGCCACATTATTATCTTTCCTGAACAAAATCGGGCAAGCGGACAAGCAGAAATGGATTTGGGCAGGGGTTGGAGCGGGTTTAGCTGCCAGTTCCATATTAGCTGTCATCATCAACATCGTATTCTCACAGATCACGGCTGCATCTAGTCGGGAATATATCGAGGGAATCACTGGAATAATAGCAGTATTGATGATGTTGACGATTGGCATTTGGCTTCATAGTAAATCGAATGTCCATGCATGGAACCGATATATAAACAAGCAAATGAACGAGGCCATCGCGACGGGAAGCATCATCTCATTTGCTTTAATAAGTTTTCTATCCATATTCCGTGAGGGTGCGGAGACGATTATCTTTTATGCAGGAATGGCACCTTATATGGATATAAAGCAGCTGATAAGCGGGATTTTACTTGCCTTCCTCATTTTAGTGGTGATTGGGATCATTATGCTTCGCTATAGTGTGAAATTACCGATGACCATATTCTTTAAAGTGGCGACGCTACTCATATATGCCTTAGCATTCAAGATACTCGGAGTCTCTATCCATTCGCTTCAAGTTTCCCAAGTAATACCGACGAATGTGATCAGCCCCTTCCCGTTCATTGAAGCGATAGGTCTATATCCAACGATCGAAACGCTTATGCCGCAAGCTGTTCTGATTTTGTTGATCATATTTGCTGCTTATTGGGTTAAAAAGAGTAATTCCTTACGTACTTCAGGATGATCTATAGGTATATCGCTCGCATGGATAAAGGATGAAGAAGCCGATGAAAAAAACCAATATGGCTATGAGGGAGGCCATCCCGACCATCAAGGTGAACAGATAATCGATAACGGTCCAGTCAAGCTCCTAGGCACACGACGGCATTCGGCTGATTGAGTTGCTGCCGAATGTTCTCTCGGTATCTATTTTCGGAGGGTGTTTTTTCAAAAAGAGCTTTGCGAGGCCCATAATCGGGTTGACGATCTAAAAGGCCTGCTGTTTAAGAAATCAGTACTAACCACCTTCATGACCGGGTATATGAAGCTTTAGCATCTCGATATTTGACGCATTTTGAAGCAGTTTGATAAGAAGCAGAAGGAAGTAGTTATTTATAATAATTTTAATTTAGTATTGATTATAATGATGGAAGTGCTATAATGAATGAGACATCCAGTTTGAATGAGGAGGGGACGGTTAAATGGTAGCTAAAGTTTGTGAAACTTGCGGAACACCAATCAAAAAGCTAAAGCATTCCACCCTATGCCAATGCGGTCCTAAAATATTGAACGCTCAATTTTCTGTGAAAACAAAAAAATGAATAACATAAATATAGTTGAAAACCGATTATCCATTAATCGGTTTTTTTGTTTCCTGCAAGGTAAAAGATCAATAGAACAAAATAATATCCGGATTATCCAACAATATTATTTTTCATTTCAGTTTAAATAATGTACGATTAGAGAATAAAATAAAACGTCAGGATGCAAGGGCACGAGTTTAGGATGCCCAAACCATCACGCGACGGTTTGGAGGGGTCATATTGGGAACGAGACATTAAAAATTGGCGAGTTGGCGGAAATGGCGAATGTCACTAAACGAACCGTTGATTATTATACGAACCTAGGCTTGCTTAAAGCAGAACGTTCCGCCTCCAATTACCGTTACTATTCACTCGGTGAACTGGAAAGGCTTCGCCTGATCGAGTGTTATAAGCAGAAAAACCTTTCACTTGAAGATATAAAAGAATTGTTTAAGCAAGACATGGAAGCTGCATCAGCGATCGAGGAGACTGGGCTTAAGCTGAAAAATAAAATGGATGGCTTGAACGAGGAACTTCAAGAAGTGATCAGTTTGCTTAAAGAAGATGAAAAAAATGAGCTTCTTCTTAAAAAACAGATTTCCCATGAAAGCATGGCCTTAATCCAATCATTATTAGTGTTACTGGTATGATTGAAATTTATCCCCTATAGTTTGGCGCTTAAAGGTGCATAATAACGAAATAGGCTAAATGGTTTTGGTGCATGCATTTAATAATGAAACTAACCATTTATACAGGAGGTGCTTGGGATAACACCGTGCATGTCCAGTCCAGTTGTCTTAAAGGATTGGCACCTTGCTTGGTCCGCCCGCACATATTGGAGATTTTTATAAAATTATTAGCAGTAGCTGTATTAATAGGATTAACCGCATTTTTCGTTGCCTCGGAATTTGCCATCGTCAAAGTCAGAAGTTCCCGAATCAATCAACTGATTGAAGAGGGGCATAGAAGCGCCTTGGCCGCCAAGAAAGTGACGACCCATATCGATGAGTATTTGTCAGCATGCCAATTGGGGATTACCGTAACGGCTCTAGGATTAGGGGTGTTGGGTGAACCGACCGTAGAGGCGATATTAAAACCATTGTTCACTAAATGGGGGCTTGAAGAATCCGTAAGTCATATCATATCCTTCGTAATCGCTTTTGGTTCAGTGACTTTTCTTCACGTAGTCGTCGGGGAACTGGCGCCAAAAACCGTAGCGATTCAAAAGGCGGAGGAGGTTACCTTACTTTTCGCAAAACCGTTAATCCTTTTTTACCGTATTTTATACCCGTTCATCTGGTTGCTGAATGGTTCTGCCCGTCTTCTGACAGGCATATTCGGATTAAAGCCTGCTTCTGAGTCGGAAATGGCTCATTCTGAAGAGGAACTGCGCATCATTTTATCGGAAAGCTACAAAAGCGGTGAAATCAATCAATCCGAATACAAATACGTCAATCAAATATTTGAATTCGATGAACGTATAGCGAATGAGATCATGGTCCCCCGTACGGAAATGACCGTTATCGAAAAGGGCATGCCGTTATTGGAAGTTGTTGAACTGATCCAAGAAGAGCAATATACGAGATATCCCGTCATTGATGGTGATAAGGATAATGTCGTGGGCATGGTCAATATCAAACGTCTATATACGGCCACGATTACAGAAGAGAATGTATCGGCATTGACGGTTGATTCGTTTGTGACGCCTGTCATTCGCGTGCTTGAAACGATCGCGATTCATGATCTGCTGCTGAAGATGCAGAAGGAACGGATTCATATGGCTGTATTGACCGATGAATATGGCGGCACGGCAGGCCTTGTTACAGTTGAAGATATACTTGAAGAAATAGTTGGAGAAATTCGTGATGAATTTGACCAGGACGAACGTCCGCTCATTCAAAAAATGGATGAGGGTCATTATCTTTTCGATGCAAAAACCTTGATTGAGGATGTCAATGATACGCTTGCCATCGATTTACCGGAGGAGGATATCGATACACTTGGCGGATGGGTGCTGACTGGAAGGTTCGAAATTGCAGTCGGCGATAAAATGGAGTACGCCGGATATGAATTTACCGTTAAAGAAATGGATGGACACCATGTATTATATGTTGAAGTGAAAAAAATTCAATAATCGACTCACGATAAAAGCCGAAAGTGGACACTTTCGGCTTTTATAATGTGGAATTAATCTGAGGTAAATATGGAAAATGAATTTATGTAAAATAATTATGCAGATAACCATTTTCACTTCAAAGATGTTAAAATGGAGCTTGAGCAATGAATCTATCTATATATCATTTTTATAAATGGGAAGCATATAATGAAATTTCTTCAATGATAGTGAAGATTTATCTTGCAATGCCGTTTATTTCTGGCTGGTCATAAATAAGTACTGAAGGTGGGCGGGAAAATGGGTTTTAAGAAGAAGCAAATGTTAGGGTTCGGTTTAATTTTGCTATTCTTGGCGATATTACTTTCTTTCATGATGTTTACGCTTAACAATTTAAAGAGCAGCATGACTGAAATAGTCGAAAATCGCTATGAAAAAGTTCAATCCTCAATGGAAATCCGGCAGCTTTTTTCAAGGTCGGATCGTGAAATTTTGTTTGCGGCCAATGATGCAAACAAGGAAGAACGAGCCGCAAGCCTTGAAATCATCAATGACAATCATAGTTTGATTGAATCCAAGGTTGCCAAGCTGTCAGGTACGTTAAATAAGGTGAAGGCAAAGCAACTATTGAAAGAGTTCGAAACGCAATATGCATCATATTCGATAACGGAAGCGGAGATCCTGCAAAAGATAAAGTCAGGAAACACTGGTGATAATGTCTCGAGCCTGATGAACGATCAAAGGGAAAAGCGAACGAAAGTCATCCGAACGATGGACGACTTTAAGGACTATCAAGAAGGTGTCATGAAGGAAACCTTGAAAAATTCGAAACAAACTTATGAAGACATGATCGGTTTCATTGTCTTTGCGGTCATTCTTAGCATTTTGGTTATTTCGATAACGATGGCTTGGATGATGCGCAGCACGTCAAAAGATTTGCAATCCATTACGAAGGTCATCAAAAATATCGACTTCAAAAACCTATCGGTTGTACCGAGAGTACCGGTGCGCACCAAGGATGAGATTGGCGATATTGCACGTTCCTTCAATGATATGGCGGAATCGCTTGAAGCCTATAATCGCAAAGAAAAAGATTTTACGGAAAAAATCAGTGAACAGAACTGGATACAAACCCGCGTAGCCGATATCGCCACAATGTATCAGCGTATCGTTGATGTCGAGGTTCTGGGTGATAGGTTCATTACAAGGCTTGCACCGATGATGGGAGCTTCAATCGGAGCGTTTTATGTCAAGCGGGGTGAGGGTCGCGATATGCGTTTCGTGAAGCTTGCAAGCTTTGCGGGAGATGGAGAAAACTCGGGAAGACGTGAATTCCGATTGGGAGAGGGCTTGATTGGGCAGTGCGCCCTTGAAAAGAAATCCAAAATCATTGAAGATATCCCTGAGGACTTCCAGCTGGTTACTACGGGGCTAGGGGAAGTCAGCCCGAAAAGCATTGTCATTGCACCAGTCCTTTTCGAGGGCGAAGTTGTGGCAATGGTCGAACTTGCTAGCCTGGAGACCTTTACGAAGCTGCAAAAAGACTTCCTTAATCAGGTCCTTGATACACTGGGTATCACGATTAATAGTGTTGAGGGCCGGATGGAAATCGAGCGCCTATTGAAGGAATCACAGGCACAAACGGAAGAATTGCAGGCACAATCTGAAGAGTTGCAATCACAGTCGGAGGAAATGCAAGCCCAATCAGAGGAGCTGCAAACCCAGGCTGAAGAGCTGCGGATGATCAATGAGCAATTGGAAGAGAGAAATCGTGAAACGGAAGACAAATCGAAAGAGCTTCAGGTCGCGAAATTGAACCTTGAAAAACAAGCGGAAGAATTAAAGCTAAGTTCTAAATATAAATCCGAGTTCATGGCTAATATGTCCCATGAGCTGCGGACGCCTCTTAATAGTATTTTGATACTGTCGGAAATGCTTTCCGATCCGAATGATAGTAAATTGAATGAGGAACAGCAGGAATTCGCTCGAGTCATTAACTCATCAGGCCAGGATTTACTGACCTTGATCAATGATATTTTGGATTTATCCAAGGTGGAAGTAGGAAAACTGGAAGTGGTATTCGACGAAATGAACATGAGTGAGCTTCCGGATTTACTGCACCGCAACTTTGATCACGTAGCGAAGAAAAAGAAGATTGATTTTATAATAGAAAAAGATAAAAATGTGCCTGACATCTTCTTTACGGATGAGCAGCGCTTCCAGCAAATCTTGAAAAACCTGTTGTCCAATGCTTTTAAGTTTACGGAAAAAGGTTCCGTTAAGGTCCAGATCAACAAAGCTGATGAAGAAAATGTAGCTCAATGGATACAAACTAAGGGAGCCAGTAATTGGGTCGAAATCAAAGTGACCGATACAGGCATCGGAATTTCAAAAGAAAAGCAAAAAATCATCTTTGAAGCATTCCAGCAAGGTGACGGAGCTACAATGAGGAAATACGGCGGCACGGGATTAGGTCTATCCATTTGCAGAGAGTTCGCTAAACTCCTGGGCGGATGGGTCGTTGTCGATAGTGAGGAAGGCAAAGGAAGTACCTTCACTTTCTTCATTCCAAGCATGCCGGAGGGCTTCAAAAATGTTGATGAAGCGATAGCTGCTTCTCCAGAAGTGGCGGCAGCGACATTCGAGGAACCAAGAGTAGCATTTGGCGTTCAGGCAGAACCGGCAGTTGAAGTGCAGGAGGAAGGTATTCAGGATAATTCCAAACCATTCTGCAATAAAACCGTCCTGGTCGTCGATGATGACCACCGAAATATATTTGCGCTCAAAAATGCCCTTAAGCATGAAGGGATGGAAATCCTGACAGCTGAAAACGGCTATGAGTGTCTGGATATTCTTGAAAAGGGAAATAATATAGATGTAATATTGATGGATATCATGATGCCGGGCATGGACGGTTACGAGACGATGACTAGGATTAGAGAACAGAATCAGTTCGAAAACCTTCCAATCATAGCGTTAACGGCTAAAGCAATGAAAGGCGATAGGGAAAAATGCCTGAAGGCTGGTGCCTCCGACTATGTCAGCAAGCCATTAAAAGTAGATCAGTTATTATCGGTTTTAAGGGTATGGCTGACTAATTGATTGATAGTACAGGTAAGGAAGGTTTTGCATGAAGGATACTTTAACGATTGAAGAGCGAGAAGATATAGAAATCGATTTACTGTTACAAGCCATTTATTCCGTTTCCGGCTTTGACTTTAGGAAATACATGCGTTCTTCAATAAAACGAAGAGTTGAAAATCGAATGAGACTTGATCATATTCGGAGAATAAGCGGAATGATTGAAATGGTTTTATATGAAAAAGGATATGTTGAGAAGCTTCTTAAGGATTTTTCGATAAATGTTACCGAAATGTTTCGCGATCCGGATTTCTTTAAAGCTTTTCGGATGAATATCGTTCCGCTCCTGAAAAACCTTCCGGAAATCAGAATTTGGCATGCTGGCTGCTCAACTGGCGAGGAAGCCTTTTCCATGGCCATCATCCTTAAGGAAGAGGGGCTTTATGATAAGGCGAGGATCTATGCCACTGATATGAATGAAGACGTCCTTAGACATGCAGAAAAAGGGATACTGCCCTTAAATAGAATGCAGTCCTATACGAAAAACTATTTGCATGCCGGCGGTAACCAAGAGTTTTCGGAGTATTACACAACCGATTATCAATATGCCTATCTTGACCCGAACCTTCTGAAAAACATCGTGTTTTTCCAGCATAATTTAGTTACGGATGGTTCGTTCAATGAGTTTCATATCATCATGTGCAGGAATGTGATGATTTACTTTACCAGTGAATTGCAAACCTATGTTAATCAGCTGTTTTATGACAGCCTATGCAAAGATGGCTTCCTTGCGGTTGGCAGCAAGGAAACTCTCCATACTTCCTCCTTTTCGGAAGATTATGAGGACTTTGACGCAAAGGAACGGATTTACCGGAAATTATAATAAAGAGTCCGCCTCGATGCGGACTCTTTATTTTTTATTTAGGATTTTGGCGATTTTCTTCATTTTCTTTGCGTATTTATGTTTATGACTTAAAAAGACGGGGTATATGTAGTCAGTTAGTCTGCAAGTCGATTTGCCATCATCGCTTTTTAATATTAAATGAGTCTTAACTTCGTTATAATAAACATAGAAGCATCCCTGTAAGGGGAGATTTATTAATATATCGATCCATAAATTAAAGATGAAAGTTGCCGCTCGATATAAGCCAAAAGGGGAATGAAAGAATGACGATTTTAATCGTAGATGATAACCAGGTTAACCTTTTCGTTATAGAAAAAATTCTAAAGCGGGCTGGCTATACGGATTTTCTATCATTAACTTCAGCTGTTGAGATGTTTGAATATTTACAGGTGGACAGTCCACAACCTAAAGAGACTTCCGTTGATATAATTTTACTCGATATCATGATGCCGGACATCGATGGGATAGAGGCGTGCAGAAGACTGCAAAGCATCCCTCATCTTAAAGATATTCCCGTGATTTTCGTGACCGCACTTGAAGATTCAAATAAGGTGGCCGAGGCACTTGATGTGGGTGGAATCGATTATATAATGAAGCCCATCAATAAAATAGATTTGCTTGCAAGGATCCGTGTTGGCTTAAGGCTTAAATATGAAAAAGATTGGCACAAGATGCAGGATGAAAAAATTCGAAATGAATTGGATCTCTCCATGCAGGTTCAAAGCAGTTTGTTAAGTGAACCCATTCTTAATGAAAACTTAACGATCAAAGCTTCATATTTACCTGCAAATAAATTAGCGGGGGATATGTATTACTGGCATCGAATAGATGAAAATCGGTATGGAATCATCCTATTGGATATGATGGGGCATGGCATATCCTCTTCGCTCGTTTGTATGTTCATTTCTTCCGTCCTAAGGGATGCAATCAGGACCCATTCCGATCCGGTGGCGGTCATCAGTGAAATGAACCGCTGGATGAACACGCTCAATAAAGAAGATAACCAAGTGCATTATTACTTTACTGCCATTTATATGATCATTGATACGGACCAAAAAACAGTGGAGTATGTCAACGCTGGACATCCGCCGGGCTTTGCACTGATGGATGAGGGTAAAGTGGCCTCGCTTTCAAAAGGAACATGCCCGGTAGGTTTCTTTACCGAGATGAAAATGGAAAAATCGATCATTCATTATGAAGAGAGGATCCAAATCCTGCTCTTTACGGATGGAGTGATGGAGGCCATAGATGGCGAAGGGACGGATGGGCTGGATCAAATACAAGAAGCCGTCTCGACGAGGTGGTTGGAATGTAAGGAAACGGCTCCGCTTGATTTTGTCATGTCGCCGGAAATGCAGCGAGATCAACCTGATGATATGTGTGTTGTTGTCATTCAGGCTAATTGAACGAACGAAGAGGCGGCAGATAATCTGCCGCCTCTTCGTTTTGCGAGCGGGGTGCTCGTGTATTTTATTTATTATTTTTTAATTTGCCAAGACCTTCTTGAAGATTGCCCTTTAACTTATCGATTTTACCTTCTGTTTGTAATTGAGGATCATTTTTCGCGTTCCCGACTTGGTCTTTCGTTTCACCTTTTACTTTATTTACGGTACCTTTTACTTTGTCTGAAAATCCGCTCATTATGTTACCTCCTTTTTTCTTTATATCCTATATATACCCGTGCATTTCAAGAGTAAACACTTTTATTTGGTTAAAGAGGTCAGTGGAACACTCTTTGCCTGGTTGGTGTGTTTTTGGATGAATCGATAAGATGTTTCGATGATGTAATCTTTATCATGATCAAGCGATGCCACGTGATAGGAGTCTTCAAGGGAAATCAGTTCCTTATCATCGGACAGGACAGTTTCGTATATGTGATGGGAGCAGCTGTCTGGAACAACGTGATCCTCTGGGGAGTGGAAGAGCATGAATGGGCAAATGATCTTTTGGAGTTGTGCATCGGTATGCTCCATGATTGTAAGTAATTGATTAACCGCTTTTATTGGAACCCTGTCATAAGCGATCTCTTTAACATTATCGGCTTTTATGTCAGGTTTGCCTTCAAGGATGAAGCGCGGGAAGGATTTGTTCCGATATTTTTCATAGTCCGGAACTTGGAGAGCTGCATTGATCGTGATAATTCCATCACAAGCCACCTTTGTAGCCAAATCGATGACAAGAGCACCTCCCATTGATTGCCCGATAGCGAATACATTCGTGCATCTCTTCTTCAATTCTGCAAAAGCCGTTTCAACCTCTTGAATCCATTCCTGATAATGGCAAGCTTCCATTTCGAACTCATCCGTTCCGTGGCCTGATAAACGAGGGGCGAAGACGGTGAATCCTTTGGCAGCAAAGCTTTCTCCTAAGTACC